>JAJAYT010000626.1 GCA_026786085.1 Microcoleus sp. CAN_BIN18
GATAAATCGTCCAGCTTTTTGAATCTCTCCGGCTATTACACCAGCATCTACTTCTAAGTCAGCTTGAACTTTATAGAATTGCTGATCACTTTTTTTGGGGCAAATTTCGCGGGCTTCAATTTGAGTTAATTGATGGTATTTGAATTTTTGAGATAGTTGTTCGGCTGCATCTATAGCATCAGGCCCACAAGCAAATTTTTGACTTGATAGTTGCTTGAATTTTTGTTTCGCTTCGGCTGCTGATTTTTTTACTGCTTTTTCGAGCTGACGCAAATCTGCTTCACGACGCAGAGCACTTTCTACCACTAACCATCGTTGCGTGATTCCCGCGTAATCGCTACACTGTTGAGACCATCTATATCCTGATGTTTTACTTTCTTTAAAATCTGAGTCTGTTAGTTGACTTATTAGTTGTTTAGCTTGTTTAACCGCTAACGGTACTCGACTAAGCCATTTTAAATTCTTGATAATTACCAAGTTTTTTGCTGTATACAAAGCACTAGATGAACTGGTAAAACCGAAAGCCAGAAAATGTTCAGATTGCTTGTCAATTTAGTACACATAAAGTACCATCAAAAAAATATCGGTAGTAACGAGCTTTCTTTCAAATTGAACGAATTTGGTTCTCATCTGTGGGTTTTGTCTGAGTGATAATACTGTAGCCTGAGGTATATACCAATGTCTCTCAACGAAATTGATCCTGCAAACAGCCTGAAGACCAGAGTAGACTCCTTTACTGGTTTACCTGGTAGCATTTCTGATATCAATCGCGATCTCTTTCGACCACTGAGTAACGCTCCTAATAGTGCTCTTGGAGGCATTCCGATGAATCCTCTTTTGGAGTCTGACGATCGCACCCTCAGTGCCATTCAAACGAAAGCTCGCTCTGATGCCTCATCGGTATATGGAAATGAAAGCGAAATTTTTCCAATCGATCGCACTGCTCAACAAGTAGGCAAGGCGTTAATGGATAATGCCATTACCGCACCAGTTCCGATTGGCGATCGAGTCGATCGGGCAGGGGGATATGACGAGTTACTTAACCCGAACCCCTCCAATTTATCGGCAACAGTTCGATCGGGCGATACTCAAAAAGTATTAGGAACAGGTAGCGACTGGAGTTCCCTCCAGAAAGCGGACGGCAATGCCTTTACAGAGCGAGAGGCTTATAAAGTTCCTCAAGTTCCGAGCGAAAAAACCTATAAAGTCCATGTTATTGGGGTAGGCGATACCCTTTGGAGCATCGCTAAAGATAAGCTCGGTAGGGGAGAGCTCTGGAGGGCACTCAAGAAAGAGAACAGCGAACGCTTTACAGAAGATGATACTTTTCGACTTCAGATCGGAACAAAAGTTTATTACCCAATAAAAGGTAAAGCAAGTGACAACCAAGTGCAGGGCACTGCTCTTGAGAAAAGATGGGTAGAATACTTAGAGTATTGCAAAGCCGACGAGACTGAAAAAATTTTTACTCAACGCACATGGAGACACGGAAAAGGCAACAATGAAGGAAAACCAGAAGGAGAACCAATCAAGTTCCGAGTAGGACCAGAGCGTATACTAGATATAGTCTGGATAAAAAAAACTGGAGAGGTAATTGGGTTTGAAATAAAGACAAGCAAAGAGGCAGAAGACAAGGAACGAAGAAAAGAGAAAGAACGGGATCAAGACGCTCTGGATCAAAATGCCGAGATTCGTAAACCCAAAACTAACAAACCGTATAAAGTAGATAAGGTCTGGCGAATCCAGGAGGAGCCGCCCGCAAATTGCGAAAAAGATATAGAACCTGAGAATCCTAAGAACATAACCGTTCCCAACAAAGTTAAACCTCCCCAACCCGGAGTCGATAGCTCTCCAGTCGAGCCCGAGGAAGACCCAGGAGTCGATGTTGAACCTGGAACAGAACGTCCCCAACCCCAAGACTATCGCTCTCCAGTCGGATCCGAGAAAGACTCAGAGGAAGACCCAGAAGTCGATGTAGAACGTCGGAAACCAAAACCTCGCAATATAAACCCTCCGCCTCCGAGGTTCAACGTTCCTGCTCGCCCTCCAGCAATAGAATCTCCCAAGCCCATAGATGACGCTCCAGCTCGCCCTCCAGCTCGTCCTCCCATAGACGACGCTCCAGCTCGCCCTCCTGTTCGCCCTCCAGCAAGCACTGCACTGCTGAACGGCGTATCTAAGCTTGCCAGACCCATTGCGGTGGTAACGGATGTAATTGATCTGAAGAATGCCTACGACCAGGATGGTGGATTTGGGGAGAACTTCCAGGAAACTGCCGGTAGCGTTGCTGGAGAATGGGGGGGCGCAGCGGCTGGGGCTGCGGCTGGGGCAGCCATCGGCTCAGTAGTGCCAGGATTGGGTACGGTAGTTGGAGCGATTGGCGGAGGGATTATCGGAGGGATTGGCGGCAGCGCCGCAGGAGAGGGGATAGTGAAAGGCATTAGAGACTTTTTTGGTTAGGCAACACCAAGGGGTAATGTCTTACGAAAACCAAAAGATGGAAAGCCGCTTTAAATCCACCAAACCGGAATAACACGGTTGAAGTAGCAGAAAATCCGAGACTCACAACATCAGGGAAATGCAGTCATGGCACTTATTTTTGCACCAAATAACAATGACACTCTACTCACAGGAACTGCAAACGATGACACGATATTCGGAGACGCAGGAAATGATACCCTCGTCGGTCAAGGAGGTAAGGACGCTCTTTTGGACGATGACGGCAATAACTCCCTCCTCGGCGGACTTGGTGATGATACCCTGATTGACGGACTCGGCAATTCTACTCTCAGCGGCGGTGAAGGCAATGATTTTCTGGGCAACCTTGGCGGTAATGACCTCATGCTTGGCGACGCGGGGGATGACACTCTGATCGGCGATGAGACTCTCGCCAGTGCGAACAAATCTACTACCCTTCTAGGCGGATTGGGCGACGATGTAATAATTGGCGGTTTTGCCAAAGACTCCATCGATGGCGGGGATGGCAGCGATTTCCTCTTCGGCGGTGATAACAATGACAGTCTCAAAGGGGAACTCGGCGACGATTTTCTGGTTGGAGGCTCTGGCAGCGATTTGATTGACGGTGGAGACGGTTTTGACTTAGTTTCGTATGCCGTAGCGACAACTCCAGTGCTGGTAAATCTTGCAACAGGGAGAGCAACGGGAGAGGGAACCGATACTCTCATCGGTATTGAAGATATTGAAGGCGGCAGTGGCAAGGACTCTCTGGCAGGAAATACTAGCCCTAATTTCCTAAGTGGTTTGGCTGGCGATGACTCTCTGTCAGGATTGGATGGCGGTGACTTCCTCTTCGGCGGTGATGGCAATGACTTCCTCGGCGGCGGATTAGGCGAGGATTTCCTGTCTGGGGAAGCTGGCAATGACACGGTTGATGGTGGAGAAGGTTTTGACCTGGTTTCTTATAACGGTGCAACTGGCCCGGTAGTGGCTAATCTGACAACTGGGACGGCAACGGGAGAGGGAACGGACAGTCTCATCGGTATTGAAGACCTTGAAGGTGGTAGTGGCAATGATTCTCTGACAGGGAATACAAGCGTTAATTTCCTAAGTGGTTTGGATGGCGATGACTTCCTGTCGGGATTAGATGGCGATGACTTGCTGTTTGGTGGTGATGGCAAGGACATCCTGAATGGGGGGGTGGGCGATGATTTTCTGAGTGGGGATGCTGGCGATGATTCCTTAAATGGCGGGTTGGGCGATGATTTTCTATTGGGAGGAGATGGCAATAATACCCTTGCCGGTGGTGGCGGTGCTGACGAATTGTCTGGAGGGGTGGGCAATGATTTTTATCAGTTGGATGGTACAACGGCTCAAGGTAGCTTAATTTCAGATGCGGGTGGCATAAATTCCCTCAGCCTTCCGGGAGTAACGCTTTCACTCAATTTGGCGGTTGGAAAGACGGGCTTGGGACGAAATGGCACCAGTTTGGTGATTGACTTGAACCAAGATGGCACGGTTAATGCTCAAGATGTGGAGATTTTAGACTTCTTTGCTACGCCGACTGGAACTACTCCCGGTGCTGGCGTCATCCAAACTGTGGGAAATTTGAGCAGTACGCAAATTTTTAGTAGTTTTGCTGACAGGCCTCCAACCCCTCCTACACCACCAACGCCAACGCCTGTGCCAATGCCTCCGGCTCCACCAGTGCCTACTCCAACACCAACTCCGACATCACCAACTCCGCCATCACGGACTCCGCCATCACCGACTCCGACATCACCGACTCCGACATCACCGACTCCGACATCACCAACTCCTACCCCAACCCCAACGTCTTCTGTAGAATCATGTCCAAGTCCGGTATCTATACCGATGCCTATAGTGGAACCTGGCCCGATCGTAACTTTGGAAAATTCAGGGGATGATTTGCTGTTTGGTACTAACGGTGAAGATAGTATCAATGGCGGTAGAGGCAATGACACGGTATTTGGTTTGGATGCTTCCGATAGTTTGTTTGGAGGTGATGGGGACGATCGCATCTTGGGTAATCCAGGCAGTGATACGATCGATGGTGCTGCTGGCGATGATGTTCTTTTTGGCGGCAAGGATAACGATTTGGTTGTCGGCCGTGATGGGAACGATCGACTCAGGGGCGATCGAGGTAATGATAGTGTCACGGGTGACAATGGCGACGATCTTCTGTTTGGTGGCAAAGGGTTAGATTTGCTGTTCGGCGGGGCAGGAAATGATACGATTAGCGGCGATTTGGCTCAAGATACCTTGATTGGCGGGTCGGGAAGTGACTTGTTTTTGTTGCGACTTCAGGGAGCATCGACGGATGTAGCTTTTGCAGATTTAATCGCCGATTTTCAGGTGGGAATTGATTCGATCGGACTTTCTGGAGGTTTGACGGCTGCTAACTTGCGGCTGGAGGCTGATGCTTGCAACACGGTGATTCGAGTTGCTGATTCTGGTCAAGTTTTGGCTGTTGTTAATTTGGTGAAGCCAGAGCAACTTTTGGGCAGTTTTGTGACTGCTAATATCACTTTGATTTAGAGCTTTAGCTTTGGGGCGATCGCATTTTTGTAAAGCTTCTCATTCGGTTGAATTAAATCGAGTTGTGGAGACACTTCTAGCTAACTAGGGCTTGCTGAAAAAGTCAGAAAACAGCATTTAGAAAGATGAGTGAATTTGCGATTACCTTAAAAAGATAAATTTTGCTCATCTTTTTTTGATAAAATATAATTTCTGCTAATTGTTCGAGCCCGAAAACCTGAAAAAAGGTTTTTGTTGTGAAATAGACATAAAAAAAGCCAAAAAGCCTGCCGCAGCAGGGCAGAAAGATTCATCACCAGAAAAGTTATGGCGATGGCTGTTTGAGAAGTATTAGACAGTTTAGCCATCACTCTACCAAGGCTAAATCTTCTTTTAGCTTCTCCAAATTTCCCCTCAATCGAGTTACGAATTCTCTCGTCTGACTGAGCCTGTTTCTTCATTTCCTTGCTGATATTTGTGGGGGGTCTTCCTAGAGGGGGACCACTCATTCTAATCCCTCTTTCTTTGCACCAAGCTCGATTTTCTCTAGTTCTATAAATTCGATCTACATGAATTGATTCGGGATAGAATCCCGTGAACCGTTTAAATTCTTCTACTTGTATTTTTAAGTCTACAGACTCGTTAAAATTATCCCAACTAATTCGGTCTAAAAACACGTAGCCATTACGACAACTCGCTGACAGTTTTGCCCCAAATTCAACGGATTTCCCGGCTTTTCCTCTGACGATGGGGCGGATATGTGGTTGTGTTAAGCTTACTATTCTATCCTGAATACTCTGTTCTTTCTTTTCATACATCGATAACTGTTGACGGTATACTTCTGTGACTACTAGCAGTATTTTATAATGAGATTTACTCAGCAACTGTAGCTTACCCATTTCATCGATATGAGCCAAATTTCTTTTGATATATTGGAGTTGTTTTTTAATTCCTTTTCTTCGTATTTTTCGTGATGGTTTCCGGTTTTTAGCCACTGTTAGGTATTCTTTTCTGGCTGTGTTTCGATAGGTGATTGGTTTTTTTTTACGGGTGACTGACTTTGAGTGTGTAGAGCGTCTATGATTTTTTCGGTATGTTCCCTTGCTTGATTTAATAGTCCTAAGTCGGTCGGATACTTAATGTCTGCTGGGGCACAAGTTGCATCTAATATTAATTTTCCTTGATTTTTGGGTTCACTTATTTCTGATCACTTTTTTTTGACTTCCTCTCCTGGCAATTCGGTCTGCTCTTTAACCATTTTTTCGTTAATTTTATTGACTAGATTCACACCTATTCTTTGTCGAAAATGAACTAACATTGATGAATCAAATGGTGAAGCATCGCTATAAGTAGTCATACCTATAAAGTATTGTAGGTATGGGTTTTCTCTTATTTGTTCTACTGTTTCGGAGTCACTTGTTCCTAACCTTTCTTTAATTATTAATGCCCCTAATGCTATCCTAAATGATTTGGCGGGAGCTCCAGTAGAGACTGTAAAATTTTGAGCATATTCCGCAACAAAAATTCTGACCACGGAATTATTTTTGCCATTATTACCCAACGATTATCCTCTGACAATTTCCCATCGAAGGGGAGGTCAAAGTTGGATGGTGGGTTTGGGGTTGTGTCAACTTTTCGGTACATTACGAAAGTGATACTGTGCTAGGCTTTTGACTAATTTTAGCTCATAATCTTACACACGCTCAGCGCCGTCAGGAGCCAAAGTCTTTTGATGTAAGGGTTTGAGGCTTATTCAGCAAGCCCTAACTAGAAGCCCATCTCACCAGACAACAAGTGGCACAGGCCTCTTGCCTGTGACGGGCTAGAAGCCCATCCCACAAGGCAAGTGGCTATTTGATGACTAATGACTACAAACTAATTACTCGATCGCACAGTCAGAACTTGTGGCGGCGTAGCATCCGGCGGATACAAGAAATCCACCTGAACCAAACGGCGTTCCCCCGGCTTCATATTCAGATTCACCAAGGCTTCCCCCTGCTGTCCCCGGCGCTGTACGATGTGAATGTAGCGCGTCAAAGTCTTGCCCGTATCATCATTAAACATCACCCGCAGCGTACCTCGGAAAAATATCCGATTTTCCGGAGGATCGTAAAACATCAATCCCGCCGATTCTGTATTTGCTTTAATCGGTGTTTGCATTCTAATGCTAACAGCTTGCGACTCACGAGATTTGTTGTAAAGCGGAAAAGTTAAATTGTATTGAATCCCGTAATTGCCGTGAGCAAAATAAGCTGTATCGGGATAACGAGCTAACATTTTAGCACTTTGAATTTGACCAGTGCCAAAAGTACCAGTATCCGTAGTGCTCAA
>JAJAYT010000627.1 GCA_026786085.1 Microcoleus sp. CAN_BIN18
GATCAGAGTCACTACGATGCCGACGAGCAGGGTGAGGATGGAACTTGGAATGTTCACGCTGGTACCTTGTAGTAGCGACACTTCTTCGCTTGAACAATTAGGGAAGCGCCTCTGGGTTATCAGTGTTCAATTGTAAATGGTATTTTTAGTAAAGGGTCTATCTTAACGCTTACTTAAGGCTTCGTATTTTTGGGCGATCGCCCTTTCGCATTGAATACGTCTTTTGTATCTTGACACCTATGACTAAAAATGGTACGGGAGCGATCGGTTTGGCTGCTAAATTTCAGATTTTTTCTCAAACACCATCAAATGCTGCTGAGGTAACATTTCTTTTGTCTCTTTCCATACTAAACCGACGGCGGCCATTTCTTTTTTTACCTGCTTCTGGGTCATTTTGTGCAAACCTTTAATAGGAAGCAGCGGGTTTTCGCCGCGATACTCGATCGATACTGTGCGGCCTCCCGGTTTGAGTGCTTTCACAATTCCTTGCATCATTTCTCTGGGATAAGCAAATTCGTGATAAGCATCGACCATCACAACTAAATCTACGCTATTTTCCGGCAAATTCGGATTGTCGATACTTCCCAAAACTGGTTCAACATTAGTGATATTTTTTTCTATTTTATTCAATTCCAGAAAATTGATCATTTCTGGCTGCACATCAACGGCTAAAACTTTTCCTTGGGGAACTAAGGGAGCAATCCGAAAGCTGAAATATCCGGTTCCTGCTCCAATATCTGCTACAATATCGGTTGGTTTTAAATCGAGATTGTTGACTAATCGAGCTGATTTTTCTTCCATGCCGCGAGAGGGTCTTTCCAGCCAACCAGCGCCTTGATATCCCATAACTTGGGCAATTTCGCGGCCCATATAAAATTTGCCGATTCCGTCGGGATTGTGGACGGTTCGCTGTTGATAAATGGTGTTGCTGTTGGTTGTGTCAGTTGCATTGGCTGCTGTGCAGGCGTTCTGCGATAATAGGCAAATTATTGTGAAAATAATTGCGGTTAATGGTTTAATGAATTGTGCGGTCTTTTTCACGATATTTCTGATATTGTATTTGGTATTTGAATGTTTGCTGGCGATCGGGTGCAAAATCTCGAATTATCATCAAACTCTGCGATTGCTTCGTTCCTCGCAATGACATGATGGGGTTTATTTATTTCCATCTAATTCTGACCAAATTTAATTGACGGCGGATTCTAACAGTTTAATTGTACCAGCATTTGCGTCGATTTCGACTTCTTTGCCGATCGGCAAAGTGAACTTGTCTCGGATGTGTCCCGTCATCGAACCGTACCACGCGGGAATATTCAAGGGGCGAATCAGATCCGTAAAGACTTGAGATAAAGTTAAGGACTCTTGGGGTTTTTCCGCTTCGCACTTGGTGCACTGTCCGAAAATGAAACCGGATATTTTATCAAGAATGCCTGCTAATTTGAGCTGCGTCAACATTCGATCGATCCGATAAACTTCTTCGCTAACTTCTTCGACAAACAAAATACTATTTTCCCATTCTGGTAAATAACCAGAACCTACCATTGCTGCAATTACTGATAAATTGCCACCGATTAGTTTGCCCCTAGCAGTGCCGCGACGGATTGTTTGAATGGGCATAGTTTTGGAGTTTTGCATGGTCACAGAACCTCCGTCAAACAAAACTTTTTTGACGTAATTTATTGTAAAGGGACTCCAACTTGATACACCTAAAGGGCCGTGGAAAGTAACTATATTTGTTTTAGCATAAATTGCCAGTAACAGCGCAGTAATATCGCTGAATCCCATGATAATTTTGGGATTGTTGCCGATCGTATTATAATCCAAAAGTGGCAAGATGCGAGCGCAGCCCCAGCCGCCCATCCCGGTAAAAATAGCTTGCACTGAGTCATCGGCAAAGGCTGCGTTGACATCGGCGGCGCGATCGGCATCTTGGCCTGCTAAGTAGCCGTAGCGATCGTAAAAATGCTTGCCTAATTTAACTTTTAAACCCAGTTGATCCAGCACTTTAAAAAAATTCTGAACTTCTTTTTCGTAAGTGAAAGCGGCAGGATTGATTAAAGCTACAGTATCACCGACTTGCAGGCGGCGCGGCTCGATCGCACTTTTGGGAAATAAGTTGTTTTGGGCGATTGGCAAAAGTTGAGTACCAATAGCAGTCAGCCCAAAAGTTCTGAGCAAATAGCGGCGCGGCAGAGTCATAGGTGTTAAGTGATTTGTGATATAATTGTATAGTAAAAGTCCTGCCATAGCAGTTTAAAATTGTCAGTTTCCAATGAAAACAGCCAGTAAAATCTCAGCTAAAAAATCCTGGGCTAAAGCTTTAGCTACTCCTGCTGCGGAGTTTCCGTTGACTCAGCTATCCGTTAAAACTGGTAAAATTCCTGACGGATTGCGCGGCACTCTTTACCGCAATGGGCCCGCACGTTTGCAACGCGGCGGCATGAATGCGGGACATTGGTTTGATGGCGACGGTGCAATTTTGGCAGTGGACTTTACCGATGTTGGTGCTACCGCCGTTTATCGCTACGTGCAAACAGCAGGATATCAAGCTGAAGAAAAAACTGATAAATTTCTCTATACTAATTACGGCATGACTGCGCCGGGCCCTGCTTTATTGCGGTGGACTAAACCTGTTAAAAATACTGCCAATACTTCTGTTTTAGCTTTACCCGATCGCCTTTTAGCACTGTGGGAAGGCGGCCCGCCTCATAGCCTCGATTTACAAACTCTAGAAACTCAGGGAACGGACAATTTAGGCAGTTTAGATAGTGGATTTTCCTATTCCGCCCACTGCAAGCGCGACCCGATTAGTGGTAACATTTACAACTTTGGAATTACACCCGGTGTCACCACAAACTTGAATCTATATAAAAGCGATTTTACAGGCAAGATCGTGCAAAAAGCAACAGTTGCTATGGACGGAATTCCTTTGCTGCACGATTTTGTTTTAGCGGGAAAGTACCTAATATTTTTTGTGCCGCCGGTGCGGCTCAATCTGATGCCAGTGTTAGCAGGAATTGGCAGTTACGGCGACTCCTTTGAGTGGAAACCAGAGTTAGGAACTCAGATATTAGTTTTTGATTCGGAAACTCTCTCTTTAGTTAGTCGCGGCGAAACCGAACCTTGGTTTCAGTGGCATTTTGCTAACGGTTTTGTCAATGAAGATGGTTCGGTGGCCGTTGATTTTGTGCGCTATGCTGACTTTCAAACTAATCAGCGACTTAAGGAAGTAGCGACAGGTGAAACTCGCACTAATGCTGAGGGGACTATTAGCCGAGTGCATCTCAATCCTCTGACTGGGAAAGTGACAGCAATAGAAGAATTTTTGGATCAAGCTTGCGAGTTTCCGGTTGTACCTGCGGGCCAAATCGGGCAAGCGTCGCGGTATATTTATCTGGCAATGAATCGGGCTGATGTTGATATTGTAGCGGAACTTTACGGGGCGATCGCCCGTTTGGACACGGAAACCCGAAATCTCACAATTGCCGACATGGGCGAAAATCGCTATCCCGCAGAACCCATATACGTTCCAGATATTTCGTCCGAGAAAGGTTGGATTTTGACTGTTGTTTATGACGGCAATTCTGATAAAAGCGAAGTCTGGATATTTGACAGTGATGGACTTTCGCGGGCTCCTATTTGTACGTTAGAATTGCCTGGTGTTATACCTTTGGGCTTTCACGGTACTTGGAAATCCGCAGTCTGATAATTATGTAAAGAAGTGTTGCGGAAGATTTATTAAAAATTGTTGCGGCTTTAGCTTCTAGTTGTTAAGGTGTGTGTAGAGAGGAAATTCTCATATCTAGGAGGTGTGGAATTTATGGTCTACATTGCTGAAAAATCCCGGCGAATATAATTAGCTCAGTTTTACGAGCACACAAACAAAGTCTGCCTCTGCGGAC
Source organism: Microcoleus sp. CAN_BIN18 (assembly GCA_026786085.1). Taxonomy (GTDB): domain Bacteria; phylum Cyanobacteriota; class Cyanobacteriia; order Cyanobacteriales; family Microcoleaceae; genus Microcoleus. The sequence goes on from JAJAYT010000627.1 coordinate 3,903, forward strand.
TAAAAAAACGCCAATCCATGCGAATCACCAGCAAATGGAATTCGCGATTAGACAAACAAAGTCCACACAACGCGAGACTCAAGAAAGAGAGAAATTCAGCCAAAGTCGGTATAATTTCTCACCTTGTTCTCCCATCTCAGGTTTGTCTGCTTGAATGAGGTTGACTTACCAGATTCCTGATGATTTTCTGGCAAATCAAAGTTTAGTTCAACTCACGTGTACGTTGGCGATTCAAAAGTTTTGAGTTAACTCCACAAAATTCATAACTCGCAACTTATAACTCCGTGCACGGTGAGCTTCAAATCCAGAGGGTTTAATCTTATGCAGCTTCAAGGAAAAACAGCTCTTATTACAGGGGCTTCACGTGGAATTGGGCGATCGATCGCCCTAGAATTAGCCAGACAAGGCATCAAACGTTTGTTGATTGTGGCACGCAACCGCCAGCAATTAATTGAATTGGCAGAGGAAATCGATGTTCTTGGTGTAGAAGTAGTGCCATTAGCTTTAGATTTAACTCAGTCGGTGGCGGTGAATATTGCGATCGCCCAAGCTTGGCGAGATAACGGCCCAATTCACCTGCTAGTCAACTGTGCAGGCGTCGCCCACCAAGCATCATTCTTGCGATCGCCACTCCCATTAATTCAGGAAGAAATCGCCTTGAATTTACTCGGAACCTACACAATTACCAGGTTAGTCGCGAGACGAATGGCCGCGCAAAAAGACGGAACAATTGTCAATGTTTCGAGCTTGATGGGCAAAATAGCCGCTCCCACAATGGCAACTTATTCTGCTACCAAATTCGCCATTTTGGGATTCACCCAAGCTTTGCGCAGCGAGTTAGCAGCCTACAATGTTCGAGTCACAGCTTTGCTACCATCTCTAACAGATACCGACATGGTGCGAGACTTAGAGCAATTCCGGTGGGTAGTGCCGACAACTCCCGAAAAAGTTGCCCTAGCACTTGTTGCGGGATTGCACAAAGATGCGCCGGAAATCTTGGTAGGATATCAAAGTCATTTAGCAGTTTGGTGTCACAGAATTGCGCCTTGGTTGCTAGATTTTGTGTTGCGGATGGCGACTCCACAACTTTCACAGAAGTCGCGGGGCGATCGCAAATTGCGAGATGATTTGGATAGCGGGCGATAAACTAATGTAGGGTGCGCAGAGCGCACCTTAAATCCCAATACGGTTCAGTTAAGCAC
>JAJAYT010000628.1 GCA_026786085.1 Microcoleus sp. CAN_BIN18
CGATCCCCCCTAACCCCCCTTAAAAAGGGGAGTAGGGGGTGGGACAAGAAACCTCTCAAAGTCCCCCTTTTTAAGGGGGATTTAGGGGGATCTCCGGGCAATAAATAGTGTTAAATGAACCGTATTGATCTATATTGCTGGGAGAAATTCAGGGCTGTCATCTGACCAAAGACTGAACTACATATAACATAAAGCAAAAAAAATTGGACTTATTGCATAAGTTTTTGATTAATACGGCAACCGCAGATGTAAGGCAGATCAATCCAGATCAACGCAGATAATTTTAAGAGAGTTTTCGACTATTGCAAGAGGTGTCAAGTCAACCGGTGCTTACGGCATACCCTACAAACTTAACCGATGCTTACGGCACACCCTACAAAGTATTGCGCAAATTGTAGCCACCGCAACATTAGCATTGCGAACCAAAAAGATAAAGAAATAAAGTTAATTTTGCTCGAAAGTTGGGGTTTGGGTGTAACGAACTTGCGTTAAAAGTCGATCGCGCTTTCCTCAATACAGGAGTTTGACAACCAGTCTTTTGACGAGACTATAAATTAAGCATTATGGTATTTTTGGGAAATATACGCTACCATAAAAAAGTACATTTATCGATTTTGTATATAAAAAGACACATTTTATGTTGTCTTTAGAATTGCATCACATTGTCAACTTCCATAGGGAAATCATTCCTGTTTTAGTAAACCTCATGACTTCAACTCAGACTAATTCAGATACGATTACCCAAACCAAAGTCTTATCTACTCAGCCTCAGCCGAATCCTTTCCGTATTCACGCCCTTGAACGCAGCGATCACGCGATGCAGGTGTGGCTATTTTCGGGCTTGTTTTGGCTGACAATTGCGATGATTATCGGGATAATTGAAGCCGTAAAACTGTTTTATCCAGAGTTCTTACAAAGCGTTCCAGCCCTTGCCTATGGGCGATTGCGTCCAGTTCACGTCAATATCGGTATCTTTGGCTTCATGAGCATGGGATATTTGGGAGCCGCGTTTTATATGGTTCCTCGCCTCACTCAAGCCCCATTATTTTCAGAAACACTGGGAGCATTAACCGCTTGGGGATGGAATTTCAATTTACTGGGTGGTTGTCTGGCGATCAAGATGGGTTTCAGCAAGGGCAAAGAATACTCAGAGATTCCGTTTCCGTTTGATATGGGATTTGGTTTGCTAGAAATCGCTGTCGCAGGTAATATCTTCTCTACCTTTGTGCAGCGGCGCGAACAACGGCTATATGTTTCTTTGTGGTATATTTTGTTGGCGATTATTCCATTCCCTATTTACTACACTTTGGGTAATGCGAATCGATTTAGCGGCATCGAAGATGCGATCGTTAATTGGTTCTACAGTCATAATTTGTTCGGCATTTGGTTGACCACATTGGGATTGGCGACGCTCTATTATATTGTGCCAAAGCAGGTGAAAAAACCGCTTTATAGTCACACAATTTCCTTTGTGGGTTTCTGGACATTGGCTGCTTTCTATCCCTGGAATGGCGGGCATCACGTGATTTGGGGGCCTGTTCCCATGTGGGTAATGTCTGCGTCGGTTACGGCTTCGTTGGCGATGTTTGTACCGGTGTTTGCGACGATCGTCAATTTCGGCGGTACAGCCCTCGGAGCGCTGTCTGTGCTGAAGACAGACGTGAGCTATCGTTTTAGCATCCTGGCGTACTTGGGATATGCTGGTGCGTCTCTGTGGGGTAGCTCCTTGGCGATTATGTCCTTCAATGCCAAAATTCATTTTACCTACATGACGATCGCCCACGTGCACTTAGGATTCCTGGGATTTGGGATCGCTGGATTGGTAGCATTTACCTATTTCTATCTGGAAAAATCGCGCAAACTATCATACTCGCAATCGTTGGCAGAATGGCATTTCTGGCTGACTGTGTTGGGGATTGTGGGCTACGTTGCTTCAATGGCTGCGATCGGCTTAATCGAAGGCAACGAATGGGAAATGGGAAATTCACCCACTGGAACAATGATGCTGCGTACACCATACAACATTGTGCGTGCGATCAGTGGCGGTATGTTGTTAGTTGGACAAAGCCTGTTTCTGTGGAATATTTGGCAAACCCTGACAACATCCCCAGCATCTGCTGAAGAATCATTAGTACCAGAAAATAGTCAAAATTAGAGGCAACACAAAAATGAGGTACATTCGAGTTTTTCCGATTATCATTGGGTTATCCATCTTGTTTGGATTAGCCTTTAGCGGTTTGGCCGTCGCACCCGCATTTACATCGTCGATCACTGTGCCCAGCGTGGGCTTGGTAGCTTACACACCATCGGAATTAAAAGGGCGGCACATTTATACCAGAGAAGGCTGTGTTTACTGTCATTCTCAGCAGGTACGAAGTGTGAAAGCAGATGAAAATTTGGCATCGACATACGGGATTTCTAAATCGGGTGACTATTATTACGATCGCCCTCACCTTCTAGGAACCGCCCGCCAAGGCCCAGATTTATCCAATGAAGGGCAGATTTGGAGGAGAGAAATTGGTGAACCTGCACGGGATTATTTAATCGGACACTTTAAGAATCCGCGTGACTATAACCCAATGTCGATCATGCCTTCCTTCGATTACCTATCCAAACAAGAACTATCTGATTTAACTGATTACATCCAGTCTTTAGGGGCTTGGAAATCACCAGTAGAATCATCGTCATAGGTTAAACATCATGTTCAATCAATTCATAGTTTATACACTTTTACCATTGCTGACTGTGATCGAGCAAATGACTAAAGAAGTAGTCATGCACAGTAGTTGGTTTGGCGTTGGAGATGGTACGGTAGTGATGTGGTCGCTGGTTTGGGTGCTGCTTCCGATTAGTTTGTTTGTGATTTTTGGTTTGTTGTGGGCTGCTAAAGCAGGGCAATTTCAAGACATTGATGAAATTGCTAGACGACAGCTTGATATAGAAGATTAGGAGTGAATCGAGACAATGAAGATTTTAGTCGCCGCTGATATTTCCCCGAATTCGATCGCGATTGTGGACTTTCTGAAAGTTTGGTTGAAGGGAACCCAAGTTCAGGCTAAAATGACGATTCTGCATATAACTGAACCTGAGTTAGACTATGCAGAATCTGCTCCCAGTCACGAAACTGCACCGAATTCAATCAGTAGAGAAGAACTCAAAGAGCTTTTTCATCCGCTAGAATCCCTCTGCGAACTGAATTATGTGATCACGAATGAAGAGTTTGGGGATAGCATTTTGAAGCGATCGCAAAATGTCGATATGATTGTGATGGGGCGACGCAAACGCGATCAGTTACAGGAAATGTTGTTGGGTAGTTTGAGCCAATTTATTCTACACCGTGTCACTTGTCCGCTGTTGATTGTTCCAGAACCCGATCGCCAAAATGCTCAGGTTACGCTGGCTAATGCTGAGACTCCGGTAATCTCGGTGGAAGCTTTGGCTAGGCTGAAAGTGCTGATTTGTGTTGCTAAAGCCGATGGCATTTTAAAAGAGTCGGAAAAAGTTCAACTTCGCTCTAGTGCGAGATTGCTACCGAGGGGGATGATGTGGGATCATTTACTCGATGAGTCGATCGATCTTGCGGCAGAATTGGCTCAAATTACCACGGTAGCTGAACAGGAGCTAACTTACTATACAGCCTATCGTTTGACTGCTGGCAAGGCAGAATCTGATCCGTCTGAACAATTGATTATTGGGCAAATTAAGGACACTTTCAATTTAGATCCAGCCACGCTGGAGCAGTTGCATAGCTTAGTCGATCAAAGCTATACGATTCAAGGAGATGGCAATATTCAACCGATTAAGGATGCTCACCAACGGGCGGAAGTGATCGAGCAAAAAATCTTGCATGGTGCGATGGCGACTGCTGTACTAGGCGGATTTCCGTCTCCGTTGATGAGTACCTATACGGAGTCGGTAGCCCTTGATATTCAGTTCGCTTTAATTTCGGAAGTTGGCGGACTTTGGGGCTATACGGATCTGGAATCTCAATCGCTATTTGAGGGGATTGTGGGCAGTTTGGGCTTTGTGTCGGCTTGGCTGACTGCGATCGATATCGCGAAGTTGTTACCGAACCTGGGCACGAATTTAGGGGCTTCTGATGCGTTTATGGCAACTTGGGCGATCGGCAAAACGATGAATGCCTACTGTGAGAGCGATCGCAAACTGAGCTCTTCAGCAATGCGTCAAATGTTTAAGCAAGCTAGAAAAGAAGGGGAAGCAATCTATCGCAAAAACGAGTGGGCGATTGTAGAACAGCAAAATACTCATAAGCTCCAGATTAAAAAGTTAACCGAGGATATCAGAGCTAAGAAGTTAGGATTAGATGTCTATAAACGACTGGTTCGACAACAGTTATTTTCAATTCAGAGGTGATATCAATTCCGGTTGCACTCAGACATGATATAGAGGATACGGCGAGTGCCTTTGTCCCTACGGGGATTAATTGTAGGGACAAAGGC
>JAJAYT010000629.1 GCA_026786085.1 Microcoleus sp. CAN_BIN18
GCCCGCGACTGTAGCGGTAGGAGTTATATTCTGTTTGCAGAATGCCCCGATAAGTTCTGCCGCCCTTATCTGCGGGGTGATTGCTGAATCCGCCCTCAAAATATAGAGTGAAATAAAGCGCTGTTTGAAATAATTTCTGCCGAAAGCTTGCTGTCTGCTGTTGCTGCGCCAGAGTCTTTTGGGCAAAGGGTAAGGGGATTGCTAAGGTTAACAAGAGTATCCCCAGCAGGAGGTTTGGTTTCCACTTGATGTTATGTTGGCGCTGTGTCGCTTGCTTGTCGCTCATAAATTCTCTGTGAAGATAGCGCGTAATTCCGATAAATCTGGTACTCTGCAAAATAATCTAGATTCAACCTTTAACTTGATAGCACAGATAGGCCGCCCAATGAATTCCGATTTTCGCAACCAATCAGAAACACCCGAATTTGAAGATGCTGCATCGCTGACTGTCGTTGCAGAAATGTATTACTCTGAAGGCAATTTAGCAGCCGCCGTCGCTGCTTGTCGCCGAGCTCTGGAATTGCAACCGGATTGGGCGGCGGCTTACGTGACAATGGGTAACGTGCAGCAAGCTAGCGGGCAAATTGAGGAGGCGATGCGGTTTTATTCGGAGGCGATCGCCCTGAATCCCGATTTTGCTGAGGCTTATGCTAATTTGGGTAGTATGCTCTACAAACAAGAGCGTTTGGTGGAGGCGATTGTTAATTACGAAAAGGCGATCGAACTTAAACCAACTTTGGCTGCTGCTTACTGGAATTTGGCAAGCGCACTGAAGCAACAAGGGCAGTCGGATGCTGCGGTAGCATACGAGTTAAAAGCTCTCGAACTCAATCCCCATCTTGCTCAGGTAGATTTTCACATAAATTTAGGCGATAAATTAGCGCGGCAAGGCAAGTTAGATGAGGCTGTGGCTGCATGGCAACGGGCGATCGCTTTCAAACCCGATTTACCCGAAGCGTACTGTCAAATTGGCATAATTTTGCGCCACCAGGGCAAGTTTAAAGATGCCATACCCAACCTGCAAAAAGCCCTAGAAATTAAACCAGATTTTATTTCAGCCCACCAACATTTGTGCGGCATCCTCAGAGATACTAGCGATTTAGCAGCCGCGCGGCAAGCTGTACACAAATACAGCCAAATGTGCGCCGAAACCGATCCGATTATGACGGCGATTTACTACGTCAGCACCTATCAAGTCTCAGGATTGAATCAAATTGCGGGCGATCGATTTTTAGAGCTAGAATCGTACTTGCAGCAAAACTTAGAAACGGCTAGCCCAGTAGAAATTAAATCGCTTTATGCAAACTTCTTATTCAGCACGCCATATTTGCGAGATGACTTGGCGGCAAACTCGAAACTTTATAGATTAATTGCCCAAAAGTACATCGACAAATGTATCAAACCTAATTTTTCTCAACCCGCCAATTACAGTTTCAAACCAAAAGCACCAGCCAGCAAGTTAAAAATCGGGTTTTTGTCCAATCACTTCAGCCGCCATTCCGTAGGTTGGTGCAGCGCTGACATTCTTTACGAATTGTCCCAAATTACACCCAATTTATATTTATATGCTTCCGAAAGAATTGTTGCGGACGATCGCACTCAGCAATTTGAAAGTCTCGGCAAAATGACTTTCCCCAAAACTTACCCAAACGGACTTGCCAATTCCGCAGAAATTGTCAACCAAATTCAGCAAGATGAATTAGACATTTTAGTCGATTTAGATTCTCTCAGTGTCCCAATTCACGCTGACATTCTCTACCAAAAACCCGCGCCTGTTTGTGTTTCTTGGCTCGGCTTTGATGCTCCTTACATATCCTCAGAAAATTATTTTCTCACAGACTGGCACTCGCATCCAGCAGGTAGGGAAAAATATTATGACGAGCAGTTAATTAGGATGCCAGATTCGTTTGTTGCGGTGTCAGGTTTTCAGAGATATGCAGTCGATACAGTGCTATTGAGAAAGTCGAATCGGATTGGTTTGGATCAGATAGTTTACCTGTGCGTCTCTCCCGGCAGAAAATTTAATCGTGAGTTGGTAAAAGCACAAGTTGCAATTCTCAAACAAGTGCCGAATAGTATCTTAATTCACAAAGCTTTAGGCGATGCTGCGGTGTTTGAGGCGGCGTATCATCAAGCTTGCGAAGCTGAGGGAGTCGGCCGGCATCGCATTAAGTTTTTGCCGAGGGTTGCTACCGAAGAAGAACACAGAATTGTCTATTTGCTGGCCGATGTTTTGTTGGATTCTTATCCTTATAATGGAGGTACTCACACTTTAGAAGCTTTGTGGTTTAATTTGCCTGTGGTGACTCGGACAGGAGAGCAATTTTTGTCGAGAATGGGTTATTCGTTTTTGCAGGCTTTGGGAATTGAAACTGGTGTGGCTTGGTCTTGGGCGGAATATGTGGAATTGGGTGTAAAATTGGGTAAGGATGGTGATTTGAGAAACTCAATTAAAGCACAGTTGGTTAAGTCTAAGGATGCAGCAAGTTTGTCACCACTTTGGAATCCGAAAAAGTTTGCGGGTGATATGTATGCGGTGTTTGAAAAATTGTGTAAAATAGGATGACGCGCTACCCGACTTATAGAATCTTGGAAAGAGTCGGCGGTTGAAACCGCCCCTACACAAACGATGTCCGCCTCCGCGGACTGAAGAAAAGAAGGGTAAGGTGCGTATCCTACTAACACGCCCGTAGGGTGCGTCAGACGAAAAATCAGCAATGCGATCCAATATGCAATCCTGACGCACCCTACAATGACTAACTACAATGACTAATGACTACTGACTACTGACTAATGACCAATGACTACTGACTAATGACTAATGACACTACCAACTATTAAGTTTTTGAAACGGCCGACTTCGCAAGCTTGGATCGAACAGGCGATCGCCCATTGGGATACAATCTTATTAGATCATTCGCACTGCGAGCGGAAAGCGGCGGGAGTAGCGTTAAATTTAATGTTTCGCTACCCAGCGCGGGAAAAATTGGTGAGGATGCTAACCGCCATCGCCCGTGAAGAATTGGAGCATTTCGAGCAAGTCAACCAGCGGTTAGAAGAGCGCGGCATCGCTTTGGGCCCTTTGGCTGCGCCTCCCTACGGTGCGGGTTTGTCGGGGCACATTCGCAAGCAGGAACCGGAGAGACTTTTGGATTCTTTGTTGGTTTCTGGTTTGATTGAAGCGCGGAGTCACGAACGGTTGGGGCTGCTGGGCGAGCATTGTCCTGACACGGAATTAGCTAAGTTTTACCGGAGTTTGATGGCTTCGGAAGCGCGCCATTATGGGGTATATTGGATTTTGGCAACAACTTATTTCGATCGCACTCTGGTGATTGAGCGACTGGAGGAATTATCATTGGTAGAAAGTGAGTTGCTGGCAACTCTTTATCCTGAACCGAGAATTCACAGTTAAAAGTTGGGTGCATTTAACGACTGTCAAATGCGAGAAAATCAGTAATTTTACGGTTGCTAAAGTCAAAAAAATAATGTAAGTTGCAACAACCCATGAAAACCCAACATCTGGATTTTTTCATTCGTTCCTGGGAAACGCGCGATCGGGCTGATGCCTTTCATTTAATTCGGGATATTTTAGTAGAGTACGGTTTAATATGTGAGCCTTTCGGGGCCGATCGAGATGTCTATGATGTAGAATTATTTTATCAGAAAAAGGGCGGCGAATTTTGGGTAGTTGAACGGCAAGGAGAAATAGTGGGTACAGCAGCTTACTATCCGATTGAGCGCGGTAAAAATGCTGTGGAAATTCGCAAAATGTATATTTTGCCAGCAGCAAGGAGACAAGGTTTGGGGAAGTTTTTACTGCAAGAATTGGAAAGTAAAATTACTGCTCGCGGCTTTGATGAAATCTGGATCGAAACTGCTAGCATTCTTAAGGAAGCTGTTATATTGTACGAAAATAACGGATATCTACCGACGACTGGTGTGGAAACGCCAAGGTGCGATCGGGTTTATGTTAAATCTTTAGGTTAGAAGCAAAGTCTAATCAACCAAACTTACACGCTAAATCAAAGCAACCGAGTTTCTGGATAAGTCCTATAACTAGGTTCGTAGTGAGGACTTTAGTGCTCGGAAAGAAGGGCTAAAGTCCTCACGACGAAACTATTTTAAATGCTTTTTTTCCGCAGCGGAATCTCGATCGCAAATTACCAACCGTCTCC
>JAJAYT010000630.1 GCA_026786085.1 Microcoleus sp. CAN_BIN18
AATGGCAATAGCGACGGTGAAAACCTGGCAGTAGAAAACCTAAATGTGGCAATTCAAGAATCAGCAAAAAACCCGATTGCCCCATATCCTGCCTGTCAGCTTCAAGAAGATTTAACCCTTGCCTACCAAGGTTTAGACGGCTTAGTGATGGCATCTCACATTCAGTTTTACGACCAGCCGCCAGCACAGTTTCAGGGAAATACAGCAATCTGGCGCATTTCCCTAAAATCCCACGAAGCAATCAAATTGGGATATCGGCTCAAAATGCTGATCGACGGCCAATCAATCTCCCAAGTTAGCACTCCCGTAAACCTAGTTCAAGCCAAAGCAGCAGAACTTTTAGAAGAGCGAGAATGGCTGAGCGAAATTACCCGAATCAACTCGGGGGAAAACACCTTTAACCGACTTCTCAAATGTGCCGAACAAGACATTTATTCCCTGCGGCAAACCTTTGGTAAAGGCAAAGCAATTTCAGCCGGAGTTCCCTGGTTTTCAACATTATTCGGCCGCGACTCCATCATCGCCGCCTCTCAAATCTTAATTCTCGATCCAACTTTAGCCCGAGAAACTCTGACAACCTTAGCTCACTATCAAGGCAAAACCGACGACGATTGGCGCGACGAAGAACCTGGCAAAATACTGCATGAAATTCGCATGGGAGAAATGGCTCGCTGTAACGAAATCCCCCACACTCCCTATTACGGAACAGTCGATGCAACGCCACTGTGGTTGATGCTTTATGCTGAATATTACGCCTGGACTTACGATAGCCCAACTCTAGATCGTTTGTGGCCAAATGCCTTAGCAGCGATGGAATGGATCGATCGCAAATGTGCCGCCACAGGCTACCTCAGCTACTACCAAAAATCCCAGCGTGGCTTAGCAAATCAAGGCTGGAAAGACTCAGGAGATTGCATCGTCAACCGCGATGGCGTAATGGCAGAAGGATCGATCGCCCTTTGCGAAGTCCAAGCCTACGTTTACGCTGCCAAAACCCGGATGGCAGGCATTGCGCGCATCAAGAAACGTATCGATTTAGTCGATCGCTGGGAAGAAGAAGCAAGAGACCTAAAAACCCGATTCAACCGCGATTTTTGGATCGAAGATTTAGGTTATTGCGCCCTAGCATTAGACGGCGAAGGCAAACCCTCAGACAGCATTTCATCAAATCCCGGACACTGTTTGCACCTCGGCATCTTGTCGCGAGAAAAAGCTCGAAGTGTAGCAGAAAGATTGCAAGCCCCAGATATGTTTAGCGGTTGGGGAATTCGCACCCTATCCTCAAAATCTCCCGCCTACAACCCCATAGGCTACCACACAGGCTCAGTCTGGCCGCACGACAACGCTTTAACAGCTATGGGATTGCGATCGCTCGGCCGCGTCGAACAAGCCCTAGAAGTAGCTCAAGGCTTATTTGACATGACATTGCTGCAACCCTACGAGCGTCCCCCCGAACTTTTTTGCGGCTACGAGCGCAACAGCGAGAGCGATCGCCCCGTGCAGTATCCTGTAGCTTGCTCGCCCCAAGCTTGGGCAACCGGCAGCATTTTTCAACTGTTGCAAATGATGTTAAATTTAGTTCCTGATGCCCCTAACAACCAACTGCGAATTATCGATCCAGCCTTACCAGAATCGATTAATAAACTTTCGTTAAATAACTTAAGGATAGGATCGACTCTGCTGGATCTGGAATTTGAGCGATCGGGTTCGTCAACCGCTTGTCGGGTAATGAAAAAACGGGGTAATTTGCGAGTAATTATCGAAGCTTAAATTGAGCTAATTGGGAATTGGGAATTTCCAATTCCCAATTCCCAATTCCCAATTCCCTCAAAATCCGTTAAATCCCGTACCTTGCTCGTTGCCGAACTTGCTTCTTCCCTTGGGCCATGCGATCGGCTATATTGTATTTAGAAGTGCGTTTATCTGTTGGCAAAGCGGTGCCGTCAAATAACCGTAGCCTTCGCCTCGATTGAAAGCGGGGCGAAAGCCATCGCGCAAGAAGCTTCTAAATCAAGATTGTCCGCCGTCAATAATCGCAAGGAAGTGTGGAATCATGCCAAAAGTTTTAGTAGTGGACGATGTTCCCAGCGAACTAGAAATCATCTGTCGCATTCTTCAAGATGCCGGAATCGATGTCCTCCGGGCTGGCGACGGTGAAGAAGCGATCGCCCTGATCAGAAAAGTGCCCCCGGATCTGGTTGTTTTAGACGTGGTGATGCCACGAATGAACGGATTTGAAGTAATCAGAGAATTGCGGGGCGATCGCGCAACTGCACACTTGCCCGTAGTATTTTGTACTCATAAAAACACCGATATCGATAAAGCCTGGGGAACAGATTTAGGCGCCGATGCTTACGTCAGTAAACCCTTTGAACCTCAGCAACTTCTCAACATTGTACAGCGTTTGCTATCAGCATAAACTCAACATCAAACGGAGATATTGTTGAGAGTTTTTATAGGTAAGGATAAATGGTGATATTTTGTTAAGGGCGATCGGAAAAGACCAAACTCATCAAACAAAGTTCTGTTTTGTAAGCTACACTAAAAATTAATACGGTTCACTTAAGAGAGATCCCCCCTAACCCCCCTTAAAAAGGGGAGTAGGGGGGGGGACAAGAAAGCTCTCAAAGTCCCCCTTCTTAAGGGGGATTTAGGGGGATCTCCGGGGCATAAATAGTGTTAAGTAAACCGTATTACACTAAAAATTAAACATTAAGTCGTGAAAACAAAGGCTCCCCCCCTGTGAGTAATCAGACAAGTGGAACCAAGCAATTTCTAGTCTTCGGTCAAGGAGGCAGTCTGTTTGGCATAGAATTAGACGCTGTGCGGGAAGTGCTTTCTCTCAATGAACAACCGATTTCCCCGGTTCCTAACACACTGCCATTTTTGCTGGGATTAACCAACTTGCGGGGCGAAATCTTAGCAGCAGCAGACTTCGGACGGTTTACAGGGATTGAGTCGGTTGATACGCACCACCCAAGCAGCCGCATCTTAGT
>JAJAYT010000631.1 GCA_026786085.1 Microcoleus sp. CAN_BIN18
AAGATGGTGCACAACGGCATTGAGTACGGTGATATGCAATTAATTGCTGAAGCCTACGATTTGCTGAAAAACGTGGCTGGACTCAGCGGTCAAGAGTTGCAGGAAGTGTTTGCCGAATGGAATACTACCGACGAACTCAACTCGTTTCTGATTGAAATTACGGCTAATATTTTCAAATACATTGACCAGGAAACTAAGCATCCCTTAGTTGAGGTAATTATGGACGCAGCCGGTCAAAAAGGCACCGGCCGCTGGACTGTAATGAGTGCTTTGGAATTGGGCGTGAGCATTCCCACAATTATCGCTGCTGTGAATGCCAGAATCATGTCTTCTTACAAGGAAGATCGCGTCAAAGCTTCGCAACAACTGACAGGGCCTACCGCCAAGTTTGAAGGCGATCCTAAAGAGTTTGTGAACAAAGTTCGGGATGCGCTTTACTGCTCGAAGATTTGCTCCTACGCCCAAGGCATGGCGCTGTTGAGCGCGGCATCGAAGTCTTACGGTTATGACTTGAGTTTGAGCGAAATTTCCCGCATTTGGAAAGGCGGCTGTATCATTCGCGCTCGGTTTTTGGACAAGATTAAAACAGCTTTCAAGGATGATCCTGCGTTGCCAAATTTGCTGTTAGCGCCGGAGTTTAAACAGAGCATTCTCGATCGCCAATCAGCTTGGCGGGAAGTGTTGTCTACGGCTAGCCTGCTGGGGATTGCTGTACCGGCCTTCAGCGCGTCGCTGGACTACTTCGACAGCTACCGGCGCGATCGACTGCCGCAAAACCTAACGCAAGCTCAGCGCGATTATTTTGGGGCTCACACCTACGAGCGCACCGACAAACCGCGCGGCGAATTCTTCCACTCAGAGTGGACGCAGGCTGCTAAAGAGTCGCTGCAAACTGGTACTGCTGATTAATTAGTTTTTGTAGGGTGCGTTTCGGCGCACCTTACAAATTGCTCAGGGGTTGCAAATTGTTTTGACGTTTTTTTTCGAGATAGGTTTTAATATATTCGTCGTTAAAGAGCGATCGGGCGATCGTGAGTGCTTCTTGTCTTTCTGCATCTGTCATGTAGTCATCGCCTTTTAAACCTGATGGCGGGTGTCGAGGATCGCCGCCTGCATCGAGGAATCGCTGACGTGCGATCGCCATTAATTCTCCTAATCTGCGGTCTTGTTCTCGAATGATATCATGCGGTTTCGTCATAGTCTTCAACCTCGTCTATACGAACAATCTCGCCACTTTGTAGTATAGCAGCTCTTGGTAAAACTGGACTAGGGGTTTCGATGTACCAAAAGCCCTTTTCTTCATCGTATATTTTCCAGATCAGCAAGTCGAGAGTTTCCAGGGCATTGATAATTAAGTATTGAACTCCTGATGATGGCATAGATAGATCGAGCGAGTGTAGTTGAGCCTGTTGGCTATCGTATCACACCTTGCTGACAGGATTTTCAGCGATCGTTGATTGTATCCCTCCACCTATTACCTATTTTCATGAATTCATGGTTTCCGTAGATTATCAGTAATTAAAATCACAATGCGCTTGTGATATTTGTAGATAACTATACTGAGGATATCTGGTACTATAATAAATAGTTCTTTAAAAAAAATGTAATTTTATGTGGCCTTTTATAGGAGCCGCTGCCGTTGTCGGTGCTATTGCGAAATCGGTATTTGATACATTGAAAGAACAAGAGGAAATAAAACGCTTAGAAGAAGAAAACAAACGTTTATTAGACAGTGGTATTCTGGAAGTGGATGAAATGACGGGAAAAGAGTTTGAAAGATTTCTAGATATCCATTTAAAAAAATTGGGTTATAGTGTTATTTTAACTCAAGATAGTCAAGATTATGGGGCTGATTTAATTTTGGATAAAGATGGATTGAGAACCGTGGATCAAGCCAAAAAAAGCAAAAGTCCCGTTGGGATTAAAGCAGTTCAAGAAGTAGTAGGAGCCGTCAGACATTACAACGGAAATAAAGCCAGAGTAATCACCAACAACAGATTTACAGAAAACGCTTACAACCTTGCTGAATCTAACGACGTAGAGTTATGGGATCGAAAAACACTAATCAAATTTATACTGACAGCTAAGAATTGTAAATGAATCATGCTAGAAATTTCTAATACTGTGTTTATTCCCGATCGCGAAATCGAGATTAGTGCAATCCGATCTCAAGGCGCAGGAGGGCAAAATGTAAATAAGGTGGCGAGTGCTATTCACCTGCGCTTTGATATCCCAGCTTCTTCATTGCCCGATCGCTACAAAGACCGATTATTACAAATCAATGACAACCGGATTACCCAAGAAGGTGTGATTGTGATTAAAGCACAGGAACACCGCAGCCAAGAACAGAACCGCGAGGAAGCGTTAAGACGGCTGCAAGAATTGATTAAAAGTGCGATCGCGATCCCGAAAAGGCGCAAACCCAGCAAAGCAACTCGTAGTTCCCAGCGCAAACGTCTCGACAGCAAAACCAAGCGGGGCCAGATTAAAGCTATGCGAGGGAAAATTACCGACTGAGCGATCGTATTAATTCCTATTTTACAAATATATAGCGGTTCTCAAGCGTGGTGAGGTATGCCCTATGCCCTATGCCCTATGCCCTATGCCCTATGCCCTATGCCCTATGCCGGATAGTACCTCATAT
>JAJAYT010000632.1 GCA_026786085.1 Microcoleus sp. CAN_BIN18
AATAAATCATATCATCTAAAAAATAGTTTGGTAGTTAGGACTTCAGTCCTAGCGCGTTGGAGGCGGACTGAAGTCCTCACTACGAACCTAATTACAATTTATTCGCCTGCAAAATCAGCGCGGAACTTCTGGACAACTCGATTTAACTCCACCGAATGAGACGCTTTAAATAAAATACGATCGCCCGCAGCGACAAAATCCATCAAATGCCTAGCCAAATCTGCGTGAGCATCCTCCCCCGCAATATCTTCTACCTGCACAAAAGGCACACCAGCCGCACCCGCAGCCATCGCCGCCGCTTCCTCAAAATCAGCAAAAATAAACAAAGCATCGAGGTTTAAATCTCGCGCCGCCTTTCCCACTTGTCGGTGAAATTCGATCGACCTTTCGCCCAATTCCTTCATCGTTCCCAACACCGCAATCCGGCGCTTTCCCGGAGTATCCGCTAACAATCTCAGCCCCGCCAGCATCGACTCCAAACCGGCATTATAAGTCTCATCTAAAATTACAAGATCGTTCGGCAAATCGTAGCGTCGCGCCCGTCCATCCGGTAATTGGACAGACAAACCTTGCTTTAAAACTTCCCAATCAATACCCAAGACTTTGGCTACCGCCAAAGCCGCCAAATAATTTACAGCATTGTGGCGTCCCGGCAATGGAAGTGGCAACTCTAAACTATCTAGAATTATGGTATTATTATTTAGCAATTCAGCGCACAAATCCCCGCCTTCCAAGCCGTAAGTTAAAGTTTTTCCATGCCAAATTTTCGACGCAGTTGCCATTAATCTATCAGAATCGTGATTGAGAATCGCAATACTATCAGCAGGCATTTGGGCTAAAAGCTCGCACTTCGCTTGGGCGATCGCCTCTTCGGAACCCAATCGCCCGATATGCGCCGTTCCTACATTAGTAATTACCGCAATATTTGGACGCGCAATTTGTGAGAGTAACGCAATTTCTCCAAGTCCGCGCATTCCCATTTCAATTACAGCATAATTGTGTGATGGCGAAAGCTCTAACAGAGTTTTGGGGACTCCAATTTCATTGTTGTAGTTAAATTGAGTTTTAAGAACATTTCCCCTCGTTGACAAAACCGCCGCAATTAATTCTTTGGCAGTAGTTTTACCGACAGAACCAGTAACAGCAATTATCGGTATGCTGAATTGGTCGCGCCACCAACGGGCGATCGCCTGATAAGCTGTTAAAGTGTCGTCAACGCGCAACAGCGGAAAATTAGGCAATTCCTGTTGGTAAGTGCGATCGACTACCGCCGCAATCGCCCCCAAATCCCGGGCTTTTGCCACAAATTGATGCCCGTCAAAATTATCTCCCCGCAGCGCCAAAAATACTTCGCCCCCCTGAATAGTTCGCGTATCTGTGGCAATACCCGTCCCTACAACTGTCAAAACTCCCTCAGAAGCAGGCAAAGCTACAGTTAAAATTTCAGCAAGTCGGGCGATACTTACGCGACAGACCATATTACCAGCTCTCACATTTCAAATAATTATTTTCACAGCTAATCTTACCTCGCCCCACCTCAAATTTAACTGATAGAGGGTAGCCGACTAGGATTGAGATTAATAATCCTAATACTAAAGCGTCCGCCCACCAAGAAATCCGATCGAACCCACCCACAATCTTTACCAATACTTTACAAAATTTATGGTAATTTTAGACCTTGCTGATTACCAGCAATTCATGTCATGCTGGTGTTGATAAATAGTTGAACTAACTAAAAAATATCGATCGGCTGTCTGTGCTGACTGCTTCCACCCCTAAGCCTTGTCCGGCGAGAAGCTCGGTTGACTCAATTGTGGTGCTCGATCTGGCAATTCATCAAACCAATGGTGCTTAAAGCTCCTGTCCAAGCCTCGGAGGTTAACCCACAGTGAACGAATATAACAGACAAAGCCAGGAAGAAGAACAGCTACTTTACAACCACTGGCTGGAGTTGGTACAAGTAGAGCAGCCGATCGAACTGATCGACCGTTTTCGCACTTTGTTTATCCACGGCATCGGATATGGCGATCGCACCATCACCGACGCACTCGAAAAAATAGCAGCCTCAAAACAGGGCCAACAAGACTTTAAGTACATCCTCAACCGCTGCTGTCACATCCTGATCAACCGCTGGCAAACATACCCCAGCAAGCAAGCCGCCATTCCTGAATTGATCGCTATGTTTGAAGAAGCCCCCAAGATATTATCTAGATATAGTCGATCGCTGGTGGCTCACTCCATCCCCAAATTAGTAAATCAATTTACCGAAAGCGAACAGTACCTCACCCTCCAACGCTTAGCCAAAGTCATCACTCACAGCAATGAAGACAGCAGCAACGGCAAAACCCCCGCCACCCTAGCCCTCGGAACCTTAATTCCCCGCTACCCTTACCTCTACAAACACTGCCTCCTCAGCGATGACAGCACCTACGAACAGCAGAAAATCATTCAAAAAATCCAAGCTCAAAAGCAACAGCAATTTGAAATCGACCTCTCACAATATGTCGCTCACCAAGTGAGAAAAGCCCAAACAGCGCGCCGACAAACCTCAATCTCCTTCGGCAGAAATATACCACATATAAAAAATCCGACACTGTTGAGCGACCCGGAACTATTCTTTGCCCTCAAGCAATTTGTCGGAAAAGTAGAAGGAGCCGATACCTACAGACAGCTAGCTGGCCGCTTCACGGCAAACGCCAGCACAACTGCGTCCTACGGCTCATTTAAAGACGACTTGTACGAATACCTGATTTCCTCCATCACCGACGATCGCTACGGCAAAAGTCAATTCAACGAAAAATTGTATAAGCAACTACAAAATACCTTTCCCCACAACGATGCTCAGAAGTTCAACGAATTTTTAATGATCAGAACTTGCAGCCAGTTATTAAACTTTTTAGTAGTAGAGAGTTCTGGGCGGCCCAACCACTTTGTCTTCATCGACCTGATCTCAAACCTCGGGCCCACCCAAACCACAGGTTTGCTGCTAAAAATTGTCCTAATTTGCAACAAAGTCAAGCCATACCTAGAAAAGCGGTTGGCAATTTTGTTCGGTCACTACGAATTCATTAGCCGAGAAGGGGTTGTGTGGTTAGTCAAAGCCCTGGAAAACCTGAATCTAGCTTTGAGTACCAATTTTGGAAATATAGACGTATCTTTCGTGCGATGAGAGCAAGCCGATCGCGAAGCGTCGCCCGATCGCAGGGCGACGGAGGGATGCCTGTTCCACAAGAATTATCGTAGATGTCTAATAGATGCCAATGCAGCCAGAAACGAGATCGCAGCCAAAAACCGGGTCTTTAAATCACGCCAAAATTTCACGTTTAATTAGAACGATCTAATTAACTGCTGAAACCTAATCAAAAGACGCTACTCTATGTTAAAATGCCAAGTGTGAATTAGATTCAGTTGCAGGCTTTGTTCATTGCTACAGAATTGTTTAAAAACTTGCCCTTCTGTATCGGCAGGGAACTCTCCGAAACTGAAATCTTCGCACTGTCTAAATTTTGGAGTTATTCCTCATGTCGATATACGTCGGTAACTTATCCTACCAAGTTACCCAAGAAGACATCACCACCGTCTTCGCCGAATACGGAACCGTTAAACGAGTACATCTACCTACCGACAGAGAAACCAGTCGCCCCCGCGGCTTTGGTTTTGTAGAAATGTCAACAGATGCAGAAGAAGATGCAGCGATTGCTGCTCTCGACGGAGCAGAGTGGATGGGTCGTGACCTCAAAGTTAACAAAGCCAAGCCCCGCGAAGATGAAGGCGGCGGCGGCGGCCGTGGCGGCGGCGGCCGTGGCGGCGGTGGCGGCCGTGGCGGCGGTGGCGGCGGCGGACGTTATTAATTTCCTTGGGTAAAGATTTGAGATTTAAGGGTTAAAATTGGCGATCGAGCTCACCTAGCTCCGAACCACCGTCTGAACAACTTCCGACCTGGTTGATCCCAACTCCTGCTCTACAAGTTTCCCTACCTACTTCCGTAAATATACCGAAAAGCCAGGGTTAATTCCCTGGCTTTTCAGTATCAAAGTATTCAGTGTATTCAGTATGAGTCATATCAAATCCCGTAGCATCGGAATTAATATTACCCACAGCGGTTGGCGTCCTTCGACTACGAACCGCAGAATCGAACCATCAGGAAACGGCAGTCCCATGTCCCTACAATTAATCTGGCGTAGTCCAAGGGCACGTGCAGTCTCCGAGCTATCATAAGGAGTGTAACCGGAATGATCTCAGAAATGGGCTGGACAAGGCCCTTCGAGTGCCATCAGTTTTTAATCGTCAGGTTCGATACTGCTGCCCAATCCATGATTATTGAGCGTTTCAGCGTAAAACTCAGCGTGTTCCAGAGCGCAAACAATCACCAATCCCATCCCGTTAGTGTGGGCTTCCATCATCACATTCACAGCTTGTGGCTGAGTCAGACTCGGTACCGTCGCCATCAAAGTCTGCACCACGTACTCCATAGGATTGAAATCATCATTGTGCAGCAGAACGCGGTAGCGCGGTGCAAGTTTGCGGACTGTGGAACGCTTTTCAATAATTTCTACAGACACTAATCTATACCTCCTGACTTGTAGGATGTTAAAATTTGTCAATAATCTTGAGTCGGATTACTCCGCTGTGCAAGAGTATCTCACTTTCAGTTATTTTATTGAAATCTGAAAATTCAGACAAGGTAGCAGCCTGCTTGGTAGCGATCGGAGGCGAACCCAAAAACAGACCCAGGATGTCCCCAGCCTGTAGCCACAACCTTCCTAGCGTCATCAGAAAGATGGGTAGAAACCCTGTCCTTTTAGGACGGCTTTACAAAAAGACTGAACTCAAGACAACCATATCACAGGAGATGTGCTAAAGTGTGAACATGGAAAAAGCCTACCGCTACCGATTCTATCCCACGATCGAGCAAGAAAATCTCTTGCGACGGACAATGGGTTGTGTGCGGTTAGTCTACAACAAGGCTTTGGCTGCTCGCACTTTATCTTGGTACGAGCATCAAGAAAGGGTTGGCTACAGCCAAACTTCCTCCATGCTGACGAACTGGAAGAAAGAAGAAGAGCTTGATTTCTTGAATGAAGTTAGTTGCGTACCTCTTCAACAAGGACTCAGACATCTTCAAACGGCATTTAGCAATTTCTTTGCGGGTGATGCCAAGTATCCTAACTTTAAGAAGAAGCATAACGGCGGTAGTGCTGAATTCAGTAAGTCAGCTTTCCGATGGAAAGATGGACAGGTATTTTTAGCTAAATGCACCACTTCATTGCCCATTCGCTGGAGCAAACAAATTCCTAAAGGGTGCATCCCGTCTACTATTACGGTTAAATTGACACCTGCCGGACGTTGGTTTGTTTCCATACTTGTAGACGACTACACGATTAAACCACTTCCTAAAATAGATAAATCTATCGGTCTGGATATGGGAGTAACCAGCCTGATTGTTACTAGCGATGGTGACAAAATCACCAATCCCAAACACTTTAAAAAGCTTCGCAAGAAGCTAAAAAAGAAGCAAAAAACGTTAGCCCGCAAGCAGAAGGGAAGTAATAACCGAGAAAATGCGCGGGTGCAGGTCGCGAAAGTATACGCACAAATAGTCGATGCGCGTAAAGATTTCCTACACAAACTGACGACTCAACTAGTTCGTGAAAACCAAACGATTGTAGTTGAGGACTTGGCTATTAAGAATATGGTGAAGAACCATAAGTTAGCTCTTGCCATCAGTGATGCTAGTTGGGGCGAACTAATTCGTCAACTAAGTTACAAGTGCCAGTGGTACGATCGAGAGCTAATAAAGATAGACCGCTGGTTTCCTAGTTCTAAGCGCTGTGGAAACTGCGGGTATATTATAGATAAATTACCGTTAAATATTCGCGAATGGGAATGCCCAAAATGTGGGACGAACCATGACCGCGATATTAACGCAGTCAAGAATATTTTGGCGGCTGGGCTAGCCGTTTCAGTCTGTGGAGCGACTGTAAGACCCCAAGAGAGTAAATCTCTGAAGGCTGGTGCTAAGAAGCAGAAACCTAATCAGTGATGATTGGGAATCCCCGCACCGATTGGGCGGGGTGGATGTCAAAATGTGAGAAAGGCGCGATCGATTAAAAACAAAAAACTACTACCTGTTGAGTCTCAAGAACTGACGGAACTTTATATGAAACGCAAACCTAAATCCTACAACGACGACGACAGATTCAGCGACGAATATCGAGATGAAGACTCCAGCTCATTTGGCGGACAGTCTCGGCGCCAACCTCAGTCCAGCAAACCATCTTTCCTCAATTCCGCCACCATAGGGATCTTAACAGCCGTCTTCATTCTGGGAATTGGGATTGGGATTGCCTTTAGTTCCACAGCTACAATTAGCCCAGAAAACGTAGCATCCCGCGAATTTATCGATCGCAGCGCCCCGAACCCCGAACTTTGCGTGCAGTTTGGAGCCAGCGCAATGGTGACAGATATGCGCGCCTACGTCACCCTCAACCCTTTCAACGTCTACATTTCACAACCGACTATGCGCCCCGGTTGCGTGCTGCGAACCAACAACTGGGCAATTCTCGAACAAAGAAAACTCGTCAGCCAAGATCAAGTACGCGATTGCAAAAATCGCATGAATACATTTGGCTTTACCGGTTCCCTGGAAACTCAACCCGACATCAACTGTATCTACCAAAACGACAGCGCCAAAAACTTGTTTATCAACCAACCGGGTTCGGGAGTTCCAGCGACTGAAGGTCAAAATTTCTAACTGTGAGCATCCGATCGACATAAAATAAGTGCGATCGACCTCTAGCAAGTATTAGCGAAGCGGCTCACCAAAGTCGATAATCCGCTGTTCAGGTGCAGTAGAACGGCGTACAGGAGTAGAACCTACCCGATGCCGTTCGCCAACCGGAACCCTGACTAAAGGCACAGTTATCGGTCGGATTTGGTCGTTTGGAGTTGACTGCTGCGAAGAGTTTTGCTCGTAACTTAGAACCTCAGCCGACGCAGGTTGGACAGGTGCTGCTGCTGAAGTTGAGTTGGGAACTATCGGCGGCTCGTTTCCTGGTACTTGTATTGCAGGCTGGGCTTGCGTTTCGGGAGTTTCTAGGCTGGAACTTGGTGCGATCGACGGACGCAACACCCAGCGATTTTCTACCCCGACTCTTTGGAAGTCAATTTGTTCATCGGTCAATTACCCGTCATCAAGCGGAGTACCGCTATGATGAGGGCTTGTATCTACGCTCCACCGCAATTCTGAAAACCTTTGCAGGAGCTCAGCTTTGGTTTCATCACGCGACACATCGCAAGGATACTGACAAGCTCCCCGTACTCGTCGAGTCTTGCCGAACGAGCAACGTTCTTAATGCAATATTTCGTGCCCCAACCAAATCAGCGTGTAATTCATTACCACAACATTCACAGCGAAACATTAGCCCCTTGTTCGGTCGATTAGCCTTCGAGGTATGCCCACATTTTGGGCAACTTTGAGAAGTATAATGTGCTGGAACTTTGGTAGCTAAACTGCCAATCAAATTAGCTTTATAGTCGATATAGCCGTGTAATTCGGCGAACGACCATTTAGCCTTGTTTCGATTCGCTTTGCGCTGTTTATTGCTCGCCTTTTTGCCAGATTTGGACTTAGTTCTATCACGGATTCCGGTCAAGTTCTCTAGCCCAATCAAGCTGTTCGGCTTGGCAATTTCTTTACTTATTTGGTGGTTTATGTCAGCGATAAACCGTCTCTCCCGTCCCGACAATGCGATTAGTCGTCGCTTTGCCGAGCGGGTGTCTTGACGCTGTAGACTTCTTCGAGCTTTCTGGTATTGGTTAGCTTTGTGCCGAGATGCTTTACCAGAATAGAATGTAGACTTATTGTTGAGGTCTGTTTCTACTGCTAAGTATCTCATCCCAACATCAACACCAGAGATTCGAGTAATAGATGTTGGTTCAATATCTGGCAGTTCAATTTCAAGACTCACCATTAAGTAGTAAGTCTTGGAAGAGCGCTGGTAAACTATCTTTGCTGCTCCGATATTAGGGCAGACTTTAATTAAATTTAAGTGCTTATTCCAGCCTTCGTAAGGCACAACAATCCGACCATTTAACGTTCCAATACTGACTTGTTGGTCAGACTTGAACGAGTAGTCGCGCTGATAATTCAAGGTCACAGTCCGAGATGCGTATCTAGGAGCTTTGTCAAGCCCTTTGAAGCGCTTCTTAGTATATCCTTTTTTGATCGCTTCATTGTTCTGCTTAACCTTGGTCAATAAGGATTTAAACGTTGCTGACACTTGTCTGGGAACGTTACACGCCATCTGTGCGCCTAATTTAAACTCGGAACGCAGATGGTTGTATACAAGTTTCTGCAACTTCGCGCCATTACTAGACTTGCTATTGTCGAAAGCGACCATAGCAGTATAGTTCAAGGCATCACGATAAGCCAGCGTAGTATCACGCAGCCAATTTCTGTTCGGCGGTAAGATTTAACTTTAGTTTCGCAGTGACAACTTGGTTCATAATTTCAACAAACTCTATAATCACTATAGCTGTTGAAGTCAAATAAAGCAATGGGTCGGAAATAAATTTTGTTCGGCAACGAGTGCACCGCCTCTCTTGCCCTTGAGCTGCGCTTGTCGATTTTATTGGCGGTGCAATCACAAGCGTCACGCGCCATACCGACGCGCCACCAACCGGGGCGGTATGGCGGGGGAATCCTGCTGTTCTAGTTGAGGATAATTTTTTCTGACAGAGGTGTTGCGGGCGATTCCCTATGGGATAGCTGCGCCGCGTGTACCAGTGACAGCAAGCACGACTTGACGCTGAAAGTTTAGCATTAATTGGTAATTGGGGGATTGGAAGTTATACCAATTTGTCAAATTAATGCAACAGCAGTCGTAGTGTCGCCACCAACAATCCCTAGCTACATATCGACAATTTAACAGCAGCGACGCACCTGATCACAATGGTTTTATAAACAAACACAACATTTATTGTGTAGCAACCTTTTATTATACCAATTTAAAAAATCCTTGCTACAATAATTGAGGTTGAGTTTGTTTATTCAAATATTGTCAATGGTGCGTCGCTCGATAGATTTTTCGTCTTTTTTGGGATACTATCGATGGCGACACACCCTACTAATATTGTTGCATTGATTTGTCAAATTGGCATTAAAATGGTATTAAAACTTTATGCCTTCTACCTTATGCCAATACAAGATGTTGAAGTAGTTTTAGTCCCGATTGCCGAAGTTTTGTTGAAAATAGTCAACCGAGAAATTTGTGTAACCGGAAGCATCACAGCTATTTTTTTAGCATAAAAAGTTTTGAACAAACAGCGGTGCGGTGTGCATGAAACCCTAAACGCTGTTTGTTCAAGTGAGTCCTATCTTACCGGGAAAGAGTCACAAAATCCAGAGCAGTAATAGCATTATTAGCTCCAAAAACATTAGCTAAAACTTGCCCAGTTGTCGCAACTTGCAGGACATAACCGTTCGCATTGGAGTTAATTCGCAACGAGTCGAAAGTCAAGCCTCCGGCGATCGCAAATTTGTCGATTCCTACTTCAAAATTGAGTATAGTATCGACACCGCTGTTGCTATTTAACACAAAACGATCGCTCCCGATACCTCCAATCAAAGTATCCTCTCCCCCGTCGCCAAACAGCCAGTCATCCCCTGCACCCCCATTCAGAATATCGCTATCTTTCCCTCCATAGAGAGTGTCGTTACCGTCATCGCCGTTGAGGGTATCTTGACCTTCATTGCCGTATAAAAGGTCGTCGCCACTGCCGCCATTGATGCAGTCTTGCTGACCATTTGCGCCCACAGGGCCTAGCTCATTTTCCCCCCGATCGCCAAAAATGGTATCGTTGCCCTCATCGCCGCATAAAATATCGCTGCCATCATCGCCGTAAATCAAATCATTGCCTGCATCTCCGTGCACCAAATCGTCATCTTTACCACCGTGAAAGTTATCGTTGCCATTGCCGCCGCTGAGAGAATCGGAACTTTCACCACCGTTGAGATAATCGTTACCATCGCCCCCAAACAGCAAGTCGCGGCCGTTGGCATCGCTGACTAACTGGTTTTGCAAGCCGCCGTAAAGCGAATCGTCTCCCTCGTCGCCGACAAGGGTGTCGGAACCGAGTTCGCCCAAAATCAGGTCATTATCTTTGCCGCCATAAGCTAAGTCGTTACCTTTACCACCAAAAATGCTGTCGTTGCCGCTACCGCCACCAAGGACATCGCCAGTGTCGTTGCCGAAAATTAAGTCGGCTTCATCGGTAGCAATGGTGCTGCCCAGGGCTTTGCCGTAGTCGCCGAGTATCGTGTCGGAACCTTGATTGCCGTAGAGAGTGTCTGGGTCAGTTTCGCCGAAAATTCGATCGCCCCCTTTACCTCCAAACACCAAATCTCGACCGTTGCCGCCCAGCAAAGTATCGTCCCCTTCTTGGCCGTTAAATAAGTCATTGCCATTGCCTCCAAACAGCAAATCTTGCCCGTCTGGGTCGCTATCTAGGGAGTTGAGGACGCCGCCGAACAGCGAATCGTCCCCGCTGTCGCCGTAGAGACTATCCCTGCCCTTATCGCCGAAAATCAGGTCGTTATCCTTGCCCCCGTAGGCGATGTCGGAGTCTTTGCCGGCGTAGACGGTATCGCGGCCTTGATTGCCAGCAATAGCGTCCCCTGCTTCGCCGCCGAAAATCAGATCGCCGTCGTTGCCGGTCAAGTCGATGTTGTTGCCGTTGTCGCCGACGATCGTATCGAAACCGCGATCGCCGTACAATGTGTCGGAAGCGCGATCGCCAAAAATGCGATCGTCTTGTTTCCCTCCGAACACCACATCGGTTTGTTTGCCCGCATAAACGATGTCGTTGCCTCTACCGGCAGCGATGAAGTCTCGGTCTTCGTCTCCGAAGATGATATCAGTGCCACCTTCACCTAAAACTGTGTCGTCACCGGTTTCTGAGATAAACAGTTCGTTAGCGTCGTTCCCTGTTAAAGAATCGTTTCCGCGAGTCCCGACGATCGTGTTTTGGATGTTAATGAGTGCAGAGGCGTTTGACTCGAAGTTGAGTATTTGCTCGCGCGGGGGTTGAGCAAATGTGATGGGTGGCAGTAAGGGCAGGGGGGTACAACCGCAACCAGTATCCGGTTCGGGAACTCGACCGAAAATAGGGGTCAGTGTGGGTGTTGGGGTCTGTGTTGGAGTCGGTGTTGGCGTCTGTGTTGGTGTGGGTGTTGGTGTCGGCAGACTACCAGTCACAGTGGCAAAACCCCGACTTGTGTTGCCGAAGTTGTCTGTAGCGCTGTATGTGAACTGCGATCCGGTGAAACTGCTACTTGCTTGAAAAAACAACTGGCTAATTTGATCCGGTGTCAAAACTTGATTGGGTGTAACTGGTACTCCGCCTCTGTTTGGATCGCCCAAGAACAATGTACCTTCCTCGGGTGGCAACAGGCTGTTGATGATCAAGGAAGTAATGCTGCCGTCGGGGTCTGTTCCTCCCGATCCGGGTGGGGTCGTTGTGGGTGTTGGTGTTGGGGTCTGTGTGGGGGTTGGGGTTGGGGTTGGCGGAAAGGGTGGCTCTACTGGGGTCTCTTTGATGGTGGTAGTAACAGTGGCATTGGGTTGGGAACCGTTGTTGTTGTTGTTGTTGGGGTCGGGAGTGGTCGATCGACTCTGGGAAGTATTTGAGATGCCACTAGCCGGAACAATTAAAGTTACCTGGCGGTTGACGTTACTGCCACTAGCCAAACGGGAAATTGTTGGGAAGGTGACAATCCCGGTAACAGGGTCATAAGTACCGTCATCGGATGCGTTGACTCCCGTTAAACCTGGAATGATTCTGTCGGTGATGGCTACATTTTCAGCAGCAGCCGGCCCCCTGTTGGCGGTATTGATAGTATAAGTAACTGCGCTGCCAGAAGTCGTAGATGTGAGACCAGTCTTGGTAGTCACCAAGTCCGCACCATTGACAGTACCCGCAGGAACGGTGGTAGTGACTCTGGCAGAGGGAGAAGAGCCGTCATTATTGCTGGGGTTTAGGTCAGGAGTAGTTGATTTACTGCTGGAAATATTGGTGATGCTGCCACTGCTGGGGACTGCCAAAGTAACGGTACGAGTAACGGTTTGACCGACGGGCACGCTGGCGATCGCCGGAAAAATCACCTGCCCTGAGATTGGGTCATAGCTGCCCCCGTTGGAAGCTACAACTCCTGTTAAACCAGGGATGATACTGTCGGTGATGGTGACGTTGGTGGCATCGATCGCCCCGATGTTCGCAGTAGTAATTGTATAAGTGACAGATTGCCCCGGCGCTGCCGATGTGAGTCCGCTTTTAATGGTAGAAAGGTCGGCACTAGCCAGACTGGGGGCTGTGCCGATCGTCGTGTTCACACTGGAATTAGGATTTGTACCGTCGTTGTTGCCCGGGGTTGGGTCAGGAGTAGC
>JAJAYT010000633.1 GCA_026786085.1 Microcoleus sp. CAN_BIN18
CGCAGGATCGACATATGCAACATCAATGATTCCCAGAGTAGCAGCATACTCAAACAAAAAACAGCGCATATATCGTTCTTCCAGAATCGACCAACTATAGCCACCCAATTCTGATAAGTTTCCATACCCAGCTTCACCAATATATAAACAGTAGGGTTCCTCCGTCACCTCAAATCTATGGCCAGTTGCGACTAGATATTTACTAAAATCATAAAATAGAATCCACTTACCCACAGGACATTCTGCGAGCACAGAGGCGATCGCATCTCTGCGCCACGCCACATCCGTCATGCCATTTGCGCCCCGGCCAGTTTGTCCTTTAATCGCATCAATTCGGCGAAATTCATCAAATATTTTGGTCTTTAACCAGCGCTTCCATGCTGTCTGTAAACCTTTGGCGGGTGATTCTTGTAAAACTTTCACTCCTGCTTTCGTCAAAACTAGCTTTTTGCCAGATCGTTCCGCGAACTTGCTCCCTTGCGCTATCATTATCCAAGCAAAGGGCTTGATGCTACCGACTTCAGCGAATACTTCATCATCATAGTCGCTATCCTTGGCTAGGGTAATTTGACGCTGTTCCTCATTATAAAAATCACCACCTTGTAATATAGAGGCGATCGCCTTTACACTTCCAGCAGTAGGCAAAGCAGTTTTCTCACTAACAGTAACTTTTCCCGACTGAATCAAACGCAAAACGGCTGCAAAATCCTTTGTAGCTGCCAACTGTGTTTCACAAGAAGTCAAGGGAATATCGTATTCTTCTGTATCTTTTTCCCCTGTACTATAGTTATATCTTTGGACGCGAAGTTTAACATTATCTTGTATTGTTTCACCATAATCTAAGGTGGCTTCTTTGGGCTTTGGCACGAATTTCAGCAATAATTCTGCTAGATCGTAAGGAATCTGGCTGCCATAAATAAACAAGCATAGCAGTGATGGTTCTCTGTTAGTTCCATAGCGATCGCTTGTTCCAAAATTTGCTGATTCTCCGTATTTTGCGCTAAATATCTCAGGAAAATAATAGCCATCCTCCCCATGTATAACTTCAGCTACAGCCGCTTTTTGGAGGTCGTCTAATTGCTCCCAAATTTTCCGAAGGCCCTGTCCCTGCAATTGTGATCTAATGCCATCAACAAGATCCGCTTTACGGGTTAATTTGCGAGGATCGGGTAATAGTGCCTTGAGCTTTTTTAAATCGTCAACAATTATTCCTTCTAGTGCCTGTTGGAGACTAAGAAGGTTATCTATGCTTGGGTAACGCGACATACTGTTTGACAATGCGCCCGCTTCAAAATTGTTTTGGAAACCCAAATATAACAACTTTACGGGCTGCGAAACTTGAACTTTTGTTACAAAATTCAGAAATCTGGTTCAACAGTTACGGTACGATGAACCGGAACTCTGCATAGGTTATTTATTTTAATTTTTAAGAGAATATTTGCCACCCTAAAATTACCGGGTTCAATAGTCGTCATCAAGTCCTTCGTCAGTTTCTCACATCTTTGCTTTTAATCGTTGGAAGCGGGATGCTTTCTTCTGCCAAACAAACCCGACATACTTAAACCTGTCACGATCAAGCCAAGCATTCCCAATCCGTTTAAAATCGGGTAAATTGCTTGTAGGTTAAAAATTTCACCTGTATGAATTTTCAACAATAATCTCGATGAAATTCCTGTGCTAATCGGCCACTCCCTGCCCATCGTTGCTGCCATTCCAGTCAACACGGTGAGGGTAATTGGTAAAAAAATGATTGTGGCTAGAATGCGGTGGTACTTGCGAAATGCTTTTTTCATAACAGTTGAAAGTTTAGAAATACTCAGCTTATATAATCAGGGAGCATTGAGTGTTTGTTTCTGAGCAATTACGGCGAACTCCGCACTATAAACAAACACTCAAATTAGCACTTACATCTAGGATTTAGGAATGCTAGCGATGGTCTTTTCTAGCGACTGCAATTGAGCCAGCACTAGGTCTTTGCTAGGCTGAGCTTTTTTGAGTTCGTCTGTTACTTTTTCTGTAGTATCTTCTACGGCCTCGTAATTTTTAGGTTCTTTAGCTTTGATGCCATCTTCGACTTGCTTCCAGGAAGTTTCAAACTTGTCAAATTCGGTTTTAGCTTTAACGAAATCACCAGCCTCAACTGCTGCTTTGGTATTGGTAACTACACTCATTAACTCTGGATAGCTAGCAGGAGATACTGGTTTCTCAGATCCGCTGGTAGTAGTAGTAGTAGTAGCAGAGGGAACGGGTGAAGGTGCGGTTGGCGGAGTGGATACTTGGTTGTCGCCTTGGCAACCAGCCAAAGCTACAAGGGTGACGGCACTGAGGACAAGGATTGGATTGAAACGAGCCATGAAAACTCCTAAAAAATTAATACTACAATCTATTTTGTCACAAAACCAGCAGATCGATCGCTAAAACCATCTGCAATTAATCGCAGTTAGCAGCCAGCCCAAGAGGATCGTGCTAGCGCTGTCATCTTCGAGAGGGCGCGGGATTAACAGTTGACAGTTGACAGTTGACAGTTGACAGTTAATGAAGCCGGAAAACTTGCAGAGGCAATTAAGCAGATTATCAAAATATTTAGCTGTTTGAAAGTTTTTGCTGGTTTGTTTATGGGAGTTGAACTCTTAATGTGAAATGATTGACTGGTACGATTATAGCTAAGCATTCCTGTCTGGGTGCGATCGCCCTTGCTAATCAATTTTAGCTTTTTGTAAACGGCCTTTTCGCCCTCGCCCTCGCCCCAGACTTGATTTTAGATTCAAGATTTGAGATTCAACCCTAGGATGTGAGATAATTTTGGGCGATCGCAATTTACGCTACTGTACAGTCGCCAGCGAGTGCGGTAAAGTAAAAACACCCAGAACACGCTGTTACAAAAAAATTGTATACTTCCTAATTATCACAAACCAAACGATATGACGCAACAGCCAGCCATTACCTACCGCACCGAAAGCGACTCGATGGGAGACAAACAAATCCCATCTACCGTTTACTACGGCATTCAAACTCTGCGCGCCGTTGAAAATTTTCCAATTAGCGGCATCAAACCTTTATCAACTTACGTCGATGCTTGCGTTTTAATTAAAAAAGCTGCGGCGATAGTCAACGGTAAACTCGGCTGCATTCCTGAAGATATCAGCCAAGCACTGATCGAAGCTGCTGATGAAGTTTTAGCAGGAAATTTGCGCGATCAATTTGTAGTTGATGTCTACCAAGCAGGCGCGGGAACTTCTCACCACATGAACGTCAATGAAGTTCTTTCCAATCGCGCTTTGGAAATTATGGGCGATCAAAAAGGCAACTACAAGCGCGTCAGTCCCAACGATCATGTAAATTACGGTCAATCTACCAATGATGTGATTCCGACTGCGATTCGGATTGGCGGTTTGTTGGCTTTGGAAAAAACTTTGTTTCCGGCTTTATCTGGGGCGATCGCAGCCCTTGACAAAAAAGCCGTAGAATTCCAAGATATCGTCAAATCAGGCCGCACTCACCTGCAAGATGCCGTCCCGATTCGACTTGGCGAAACCTTCCGTGCTTGGGCGCAAATTCTCAGAGAACACACCGCCAGAATTGCCACTGCTTCCGGGGATTTAACATCCTTGGGATTGGGCGGAAGTGCGGCGGGAACTGGCTTAAATACTCACCCAGAATACTGTGAAAAAGTCGCTCAAATTCTTGCGGAATTAATCGGAAAACCTCTGAAACCCGCGCCGCATTTAATGGCAGCAATGCAGAGTATGGCACCGTTTGTTAATGTCTCCGGCGCGCTGCGAAATCTCGCTCAGGATTGCGTTAAAATGTCCCATGACTTGCGTTTGATGGACTCTGGGCCGAAAACGGGTTTCAAGGAAATTCAACTGCCTCCTGTGCAACCTGGTTCGTCAATTATGCCAGGGAAATACAATCCGGTGATGGCAGAAATGACTTCGATGGTGTGTTTTCAAGTTATGGGTTACGATAGCGCGATCGCCCTGGCAGCCCAAGCAGGACAATTAGAATTGAACGTGATGATGCCCTTGATCGCCTACAATCTGATTCACAGCATCGAAATTTTGGGCAATACCATCAGCGCGCTGACAACCAAATGCCTCGAAAAAATTGAAGCAAAGGGCGATCGGTGTCTCGCCTACGCAGAAGGCAGTCTCGCCCTCGTTACCGCCCTCAACACTCACATCGGCTATCTCAATGCCGCCGCCGTCGCCAAAGAATCCCTAGAAACTGGCAAATCTTTACGGCAAATTGTGCTAGAACGGGGTTTAATGAATGCAGAAGACTTGGCAAAAGTTCTAGATTTAGAAAAAATGAGTGCGATGCCAATATCATCGGCTAATGCTTAGTCATAAGATGGCAGTATTGTTTGAAAGTCTCAAATTTAGGAGCAAAATTTATGCGTGCAGGTTCATTTGGCCAATTAATTCAAGATAAAGAGAACACAACTCAAGTCACATTTCATTATGTGGAAGGTCACACAGAAACCTTTACTATTCCTATCCCAGCAGCAGAATTTCAAGAGGAAGTGCTGCATTTGTTAAATCAACCTTGGTTGACTTTTCATTTAGTCGATCAAACGGTTCTTATCTGCACTTCCCGGTTGGTAAAAGTAGAAATAAAACCACCTATTCCCGAACTTCAAGGTCAAGGAATATTCCCTAATTCCATGCGAGTTAGTACCATGCAGCGGGCTGCTGCTGGTAGGTTGCCGATGTCTTAAAAATAACTGGGAATTGGGAATGGGGCATTGGATATGAGGATTAATCATTGGTAATTTGTTGTAATTACCAATTATCAATTACTAATGCCCCATCTCAAATAACAAATAACCAATAACCAATAACATCATGTCTTCTGTTAGTTTAATTCGTGCTAATTCATACGATCGCCAAATCCTGCAAACATCTGTAGAAAATTTGCTCGCACCCTTGGGCGGAATCTCGGCTTTTGTCAAAAAGGGCGATCGGGTTCTTCTCAAACCCAACCTCCTCACAGGTTCTCGCCCTACCAAAGAATGCGTCACCCGCCCGGAATTGGTTTACTGCGTGGCAAAAATGGTCATCGAAGCAGGAGGAAAACCGTTTTTAGGAGACAGTCCAGCTTTTGGTAGCGCGATGGGTGTAGCCAAAGCTAACGGTTATTTGCCGCTGTTAGATGAACTGAATTTACCAGTAGTTGAGTTTCAAGGAAAACGCTACGAAACTGTCAGCAAAGATTTCAATCATCTCCGAATTTGCAAAGAAGCAATGGAAGCAGATGTAGTGATTAATTTGCCCAAACTCAAATCTCACGTTCAATTAACCGTGACAATGGGCGTGAAAAATTTGTTCGGCTGCGTGCCCGGGAAAATGAAGGCTTGGTGGCACATGGAAGCTGGCAAAGATAGCGCCAGATTCGGTCAAATGCTGGTAGAAACAGCCCGCACAATTAACCCAAATTTGACAATTTTGGATGGAATTATCGGTCACGAAGGTAACGGGCCAAGCGGCGGCGAACCTAAGTTTTTGGGAATTTTGGGCGCGTCGAGTGATGTGTTTGCGTTGGACAGAACGGTAGTTGAAATTATCAATGTCGATCCGGCGCTGGTTCCGACTGTAGCTGCGGCGATGAAATTGGGACTTTGCTCGAATTTAGAGGCGATTAATTTTCCGCTTTTGCACCCGGAAACTCTCAAGGTTTTGGATTGGAAGCTGCCAGAAAATATGATGCCGATCGACTTTGGTATGCCACGGGTGATTAAGTCTACTTTTAGGCATTTTTATATCCGGTTTATCAAAGAACGGATGGGGGCTTATGCCGGAAAATAAAGGTTTGTAGTATAGATTTATGGTGCAATATGGTTCACTTAAGAATGGAGACGCCTGAAAATAGTAAAAGCAGGAGGATTCATTTTTATTACAGTACCTCTGTGTTTAAATTTTTGGGATACAAATTGTTTTCGATCGACCTTTTGAGTAAATTGTCCAAAAAGTGCGTGAAGCGCAGCTATCCCGTAGGGAATCGACCTTTTGAGTAAATTGTCCAAACGTGCGTGAAGCGCAGCTATCCCGTAGGGAATCGGCCTTTTGGCTTGCATCACACACTTAAGTAAAACTACTTACATAAAACACTTAGACTCACTTGAGCAAAGTTCAAGACGAAATAGTATGTTGTGCTGCTGTAGAATCACCAATTTTCTAGTCAACCGCATAGGATTTATAATCTTAGGCAACAATTACTTTTGAAGATTGTGTGAAGTTAACTGAGTCTCTTGTAAATATTCTGTAAACTTAACTTCACTGTACCTACATATAAACACCCAGTTGAGCATAAATTTGTGATTTAATATGAACCTCAAAAAGTTCAGTAAAAATACTCAGGCTGTACTCTAATAATGTTGATAGCGTGTTGGTAATCGAAATTCAGTCCAGCCGTTAAGTCGTGTAAATAGAATAGTTACAAAGCTTAATGATGTTGTCTATTTTTGATTAAGCTTTTAACTAGATACATTTGTGGCATCGCTATCAATCTTTTCATTTATAATCAGGGGCATCAGGAGGACTTATGAACTACTGGCAAGAACACTACCGTGACCAGCATTACTGCAACAAATATGATTGCAGACCACCATCAAAGCTCGAACGCCATCAATTTTGTAGCAGTTTCTATCAAAGAATGAGACCTAATCTGACTGGCGAGTATAAGTTGGAGTTTGTAGCACTGACGGCAAAGCAAATTGCCGAGCAGCAACACCGCAGCATTGGCAGCTACCATTATTCTACGGTTTTCCACCCAGTGGAGTTCGGATGCCGGAAGATCCGTCGAAATCTGTGTTTGATTGGCCGATGTCTCGACCAGTTCAGAAGTATACTCAGCCAATGCAGGGATACTACAAGTATACTTTGATTAAGCCGCCTGGAGAGTCGAGTGGAAGTGGCGGGAAACTATTTTGGCTGATGGTAATTGGTGCGGCGGTGTGGTTCTGGTTTTTCCGCTGATTCTCCGGTAATTGAGAGGGTGAGATATGAGGTATTTTCTCCGGTTTTTATTGGCTTTAGTAATGGCTGCGATCGTGGTAGTAACCTATGGAAGTATATAGCCTTTCTTGAAAAGATGAGGTACACTCCTATCCCCTGAATATCAGGACTTTCAAGCCTTATTACATACCTCATCTATCTGAGAAATGCTATACAAGCTGTTGGCAATGAGCATTTAAAACATGAAAGGGTAGCAAAAATGACATCTCAAGAATCGAATAAGAGCAACAAAGTTAAACAAGATGGCCTCCAACTGGAAATCACAGGGCCAGAAATTGTGGCACTATCCATCCCCGAAAACAAGCCCAGTGCTACCGCTCCCTTGAGCTTCACTATCAGCGTTACCAATCCTACACAAACCCCGATTCCCTTCACAGATGATGTCTTAATCCCAGAAATTATCGGTCCAGATGGTCAAGCACTGCACCGAAAAGAACCGATAAACAGGCAAGTTGGCAGCGGGGAATATCGTGCGACATTAGTTATGGTTGGAGAGCAAACAGTCACATCTCTGGAGGGAAGACTGTCTTGGGAAAATAATGTACTGCAACTGATATTACATCATGCTACCTACTTTTACCCCCCTATTGATCTTGATAAATCTTGGTTTTTTGATACTGTGGGGCCTGGGGAATATCAGATTCGATTCATTTATGAAAATCCTACTGGGACAATATCATACATAGATCCGCTCACTTTTATTCCGACTAGACAAGAAGCGATAATAGAAGAAACGAGAATAGAAGTAACTGGGACAGGTGAGTTGACAACTCCCTTCGCTAATTTTCGCTTGCTGACACCTGTTGAAGATGATAAAAACGTAGTGGAAGTAGATGGGATTCGTTTTGAAACTTTCATACCGAAGCCATTACTAACCGTGATCAATAGAAACAAGAGTCCCAAGGCAGAAAATTATTCACAGATTGGGATACGGATTACCAACAACACATTAACTCCATTTTACTTCAGCTTTTATGGCACTTTTACCCCAGACTTGGTAACGCCAGATGGTGAGGTACTTCAGGGAGGCTATAATAGCGACTGGACGAGATGGCGACTTGAAAAATCTGATTTTTTGTTAGTCACACCTGGAAAAAGCGCAACATTCTTTCCAGGTACAAGTCTCTACTGGAGGAAGCTCGACCAATTTTTGCTTAATTTCTCTAACGAATATGGTGGCTGCTGCTCTTTTGACTCACTCAAACCAGGTATATATCAGCTTCGGTTTAGGTATGAAAGTACGATCCGTCCCACAGAAAATACCGATGATTTCATAGAGGAGCCGCTGGAAGATTGGCTAATAGAAATAATGAAAAAAGTTTGGACTGGACGCGTAGATACTCCCTTTGTTGAATTTCACTTAACCCCGCCTTGAATGGCGAATCACTGTGACTATTGATTTTGAAAAAATTTGCAAAACAGGTAAAAAACAATGCAATTCATAAAATTTGTCTTCGTATTATCATCAACCACCTTGATAGGTACGCTTTTTTGTCAATCTAGTAATGCATTTACTGTCACGCAAAGCACTAGCCAGATGGATAGTTTTGCCCTGTCTAAGTTGAAAGATGGTGGCACAGGTCTTACACTTTTGAGAGTCCTCGATCCCGACGACCCTCTTAACTCCACAAAATCTACAAGATTTGTTACCGAAATAGAACGGGGAGGAACAAAAGGACTACTAAGTGACTTAACACTTTACACAAACCTCTCAAGAAATCCGTGGACTTTTAATCGTGGACGCGATTTACAAGGACGTTTTAATGTCAAGACTCATTACGCTTGTGGTACTAAGACCAGTTGCGGGGCAAAAAAAGGTGGAGTAGGATCTGTACTTCGTTTAGAATACATTCCAGAGATACGCAGTATACCCGGCACAATACCCGATCCAAACCCCAAGCAAAATAAAAACCTTCACTGGATTCAGCGAGTGATCACTAACTATCCAGGTTCTAAAAAAGTGGGAGCATTCGGTAATAAGAAATAGTATATCGATAATCTTATTGAAGGCACAGGAATAAATTCCGAATATCCATACTATGGCAGCACTCCAGCTCATCACTTATTAGGAGCAGACGGTTTATTTAAAGATAGCCCGTATAGATGGGGAAATTTAAATAAAAATTTTTACTGGATTGGAGAACTTTACCTAGCTGAAGCCAATCCATCCAGGCCAAGAGAAGTCACGATTTATAACGGAGTCAGATGGGGTTGGACATACAAGTATTTTCCTGAAGGTCAACGAGTTCCCGTTCCCCTTCCCGCTCTCGTTCCAAAACCAACTAAAACACCGGAAATTCCACTTCCACTTTGTCCCCCAAATATGTTGACAAAAAGTGGCAGCACCATTGTCGCCAACAGTAGCAGCGGTGGCGGTGGCATCGGTTGCGTGGCAGTATCGCCAACACCAACACCTCGACCAACCCCGTCACCAACACCTCGACCAACCCCGTCACCAACACCTCGACCAATAGTATTAGTGTCGCCTGCACCGTCACCCTCACCTTGGACTCCAACACCTTTGCCAACAGCCTCACCTTGGACTCCATCACCGTGGCCAACACCTGCACCTTTGGCTTCATCACCGTGGCCAACACCTGCACCTTTGGCTTCATCACCGTGGCCGACGCCTGCACCTTTGGCTTCATCACCGTGGCCGACGCCTGCACCTTTGGCTTCATCACCTTGGCCTACTCCGACACCGTGGTCAACAGGTACACTGGGGTCGTCATCATCATCAACATCAACATCAACATCAACATCATCAACATCAACATCAACATCAACATCATCAACTGTCATTGTTGTCTCAACCTCAAAACCTAGCGCTGCGCCATCACCCTCCCCCAAACCCAGTTCCCTAAACCGCACTGCCAACGCCAACAGAGTTTTTGCTACCGACTATGTAGAGTCAGAGTTGCCACTTCCCGATACAAAACTCGATAATACCGCAGCAAATACTGACTCAGACTCATCCGAAAATATTGGATACTCATCAATCAATAACGATGCCACAGATTTAGC
This sequence comes from Microcoleus sp. CAN_BIN18, assembly GCA_026786085.1. Lineage (GTDB taxonomy): Bacteria > Cyanobacteriota > Cyanobacteriia > Cyanobacteriales > Microcoleaceae > Microcoleus. Next base: position 10,041 of record JAJAYT010000633.1, read on the forward strand.
AAATATCAGTGGTAACTTACTCGAAGACCCCGAATTATCATCAACAGACAGCAGCGAAAATCAAATTGATTTAGCAAGCGCTAGTAGTGATTTACTTGCTGACCCAGAATTATCATCAACCAATAACAACGAAAACCAAGTTGATTTAGCAAACATCAGCGGCGACCTACTTGCAGACCCCGAACTATCATCAACTGACAGTAACGCAAATGAACTTGATTTAGCTGGCATCAGCGGCGACTTACTGGAAGACCCAGAATTAGCATCAGAGGATCACAACTCCCTAGCAGCTAAAACTAAAAACCTCGATGACGATGCGCTCCCCGCCGAAGCCGTTCCCGAACCCACCAGCGGCTTAGGTACTCTCTTGGCACTCGGTGGATTAGGGCTACTCAAAAAGCTCAAAAACAGGAAAAATAAAGAGTAATGAAAACCCTTTACACCATCCTGTATGCCCTCAGCATCATCCTGATTAACCCGTGGGGAACTACGCGGGGCCTCATCTGGACATCGCCCAAAGTATTGATTGTTTGGCTAATAATTTCCCTCAACATCGCCCTTTTATTATTGCACAAAACATCCCTCGCGATTCCCCAAAGCTGGAAAAATAGCCTCATACTTTGGACGATATTTCTCTCCATAGGAGCCATCTCTACTCTTACTTTTCACGGCATCTCTGAAAGGTAGAGTAGGAGGTCATTCTAGGCAAAAGCGGGAGATGGTGATATAATGTCGTGAAAATCAAGTAAAGGCAGGCAAAAAATGTTGAACTGGTGGGAGAAAAATTTTGCA
>JAJAYT010000634.1 GCA_026786085.1 Microcoleus sp. CAN_BIN18
GATTTATGCCGCCCAAGCTTTGGCGAAAAAGGGAGGATTGGAAGCGGTGAAAACGCTGTCAGAAGTTCTCAAGAAAGAGCCGTTTTGGGCAGTGCGGGCAGAAGTTGCGGGCCAGTTGGTAGACATTAAACTTGACCAAGTTTTTGATGGTTTAGCAACTGGTTTGAAGGATAAAGATGCTAGGGTTCGCCGCGCGGTGGTGAATGCGTTGGGTAAAATCAAAACTCACGAGACTTATAAGGCGCTGAGGTCGATCGTTGAAAAAGGCGACGCTAGCTATTACGTAGAAGCGGCCGCAGCGAGTGCTATGGGCTCGATCGCAGGGGCTAACCCCGATGAAAAACCGACGGACGAACAGGTACTAAAAGAGTTAAAGTTGGTACTGAAAGAGCGTCAGGGCTGGAATGAGGTTGTGCGATCGGGTGCTATTTCCGGTTTGGCGCAAATGAAAACTTCGGAAGATGCGCTGAACCTGATTTTGAAATACACAGCCATCGGTACTCCGCAAGCTTTGAGGTTGGCTGCAATTCGCTCTTTGGGGACAATTTCGACAGGTCAAACTAAGCTCAATGTAGAACGAATTTTGCACCGATTGGCGGAACTTTCTAAAGAGACGTTTTTCTTGACTCAAGTATCTGTAGTTGTGGGTTTAGGACAGATGGAAACTCGCAAAGCTATTCGCATTTTGCGTTCTTTAGCTGACCAAACTCCCGATGGCCGCGTCCGTATGATGGCCGATGAAGCTGTGCAAAGAGTGCAGAAAAATGCTGGTTCTGATGCAGCAGTGAAACAGTTACGAGAGGAATTAGACCTGGTGAAAAAGGATAATCAGGATTTGAAGAGTCGGATGGAAAGTTTGGAGGCTAAGTCGAAAAAAGATTAGGCTTTTTTGTAGGGGTAAGGTGCGCTGCGGCGCACCCTACAGAATCACTAGAAAGCAAACGATCGCAGTCAATTGTAGGGTGGTGACGGCGATAAATCTTTAAATCGAAACCAGCAAAATATGTACACTCACGCACCGCCCCAGTAGCGATCTAAATTTGACAAAAAATTGCGATACTATCAATGTTGTGTTTCTTGATAAAAGCATTGTGGTCAGGTGTGGATCTGTTAAATTGTCGATAGGTAGCTAGGGATTGTTCGTCGATCCACACCCTAAGACTTTGCGATATATCAAAGAGTTACAACAATTCTAGCATTAGGTATCCTGGAAGACAGTTTGCCAGCTCAACAGCAGCCATCAATTTTGTGGGTGAATTTGACAAAAGTCTCGAAACGCCGTTAGTTGTGTTGGGTGCAGTTAAAGTTGCGGTTGGCGACCGCCCTGTTATTAAAATAATCTTATTTTTTAGTCGTAGTGCATTTAAGTTTGCTATTTTAAACAAAGGTAAAATCATACATATTTCTATTTATCACTTAGTTATTGTCTCGACTGAGAGATCGCAAATAGAACTTAAGCAATCCTACTCAATCAATAAACCGGGCTTTTTTTATGAAAAATAATTGCTGTCAGTAATTGTTTTTAATAAAATAAAACTGATTTTGTTGTATCGGTGTGTAAGTTCTAATAGATAATCAGGGTGTATCAATATTTTTGTTTTGAATCTTCAACTTTCAATCAAGTTGAAGCAGCCTTTGCGCCCTAAAGATTGCATAAATTATGAGTACAAGAACTATTGTATTGGTAGAACAATCGGCTGTCATTCCCTACCGCATTCAAAACGGACAAATTGAAGTAATGCTGATTACTTCTTCAACTGGTAAGCGTTGGGTGATTCCTAAAGGGTTAATTGAACCTGACATGACTCCCCAAGATTCCGCCGCCAAGGAAGCTTGGGAAGAAGCAGGTTTGTTGGGTAAAGTGTTCCCGGATTTAGTGGGAACTTATGAATACTACAAGTCTGGCTGTACTTGGCAAGTAGATGTATTTTTATTGCAAGTAAAAACAGTTGTCGAAAATTGGCCTGAAGCTTATAAAAGAAAGCGGCAATGGGTAAGTATTCCTAAAGCAATTAAGCGGGTTGATGAACCGCAACTGAAACTCATTTTTGCGGATTTGCAGAATAGGTTCTGGTGAATAATACCCAGATACCCGACTTCTTGAAGAAGTCGGGTATCTAATTGGTCGATCGAAAATCGAAATGACATCTTTAATCCCCAAGGCCCAAAAAACTTGTCATAATAGACAACAAGCTGTTCTATATAAATCCTTATGCCCTGTGCCGTTATCTTGACCGCTCTCTCAGTTGAGTACCTTGCCGTTCGTGTCCATCTGTCCGATCTTCAGGAAGAGATTCATCCGCAGGGGACGATTTATGAGCGGGGGAAGTTCGCCCAATCTCAAGGTGTGTGGGATGTTGGTATTGTCGAAATTGGAGCCGGCAATCCCGTTGCAGCAATGGAGGCAGAAAGAGCGATCGCCCATTTCAACCCTGATGTTATTCTCTTTGTCGGAGTGGCTGGGGGGATTAAAGATGTAGCCCTTGGTGATGTTGTCGCATCTACTAAAGTTTACGGGTACGAGTCAGGCAAAGCAGAACAAACCTTCAAACCCAGACCTGAAATCGGCTTATCTGCCTATAGCCTACAGCAACGAGCCAGAGTAGAAGCCGGGAAAGATGATTGGCTGAAAAGATTGCCTGTGACGGAGCCAACTCCTCGCGTCTTTGTTGCGCCAATCGCAGCGGGTGAGAAAGTGATTGCCTCCACGAAATCGAAGATTTTTCAATTTCTGCGATCGAACTATGGGGATGCCGTTGCCGTTGAAATGGAAGGATTTGGTTTCCTTGAAGCAGCGCGTGCGAATCAGCAGGTGTGTGCGATGGTGATTCGGGGAATTTCTGATTTGATTAACAACAAGGCTAAGGTGGATAAGGCGGGTTATCAAGAAATAGCAGCTCGTCACGCCAGTGCGTTTGCATTTGAGATTTTGGCAAAGTTTCAATCAGCAGGTAAACACTCTGACACTATTACTATTAGTCAAAGCAGTTTGAAGGAAGAGTTCCTGAATGCCTCAAAAGGCTTGTTGGACTGGAAAAGGACAGTCGGTGACAATCAACAGATTAGTCGTCCTGAATTAGAGCAACTGATCGATCGCATTGAAACAGAAACTTCTTCTAGCACCATTGTTCTGGGTGCTCCCGGCTGTGGGAAATCGGCGCTAATGGCAACTCTAGGACATTGGGCTGTAGAACAAAAATATGTGCTGCTGGCAATTAAAGCTGACTATCTCAGCAATACGGTCAATACAATTGAAGATTTACAGCGCGATATTCAGATCGGCTGCCATCCAAAAGAAGCGGTTAAAGCCATCGCCAATACAGAGAAAATTGTTCTCCTGATTGACCAACTAGATGCTATCTCAGAATTGCTCGATCGTCAACCCGGACGATTGAATGTGTTGCTGTCATTCATCCAATCCCTATCTGAAACTAAAAATGTTCACATTGTGGCGACTTGCCGCGAATTCGAGTTTCGTCACGGCACTCAATTTGCTCGTCTGGATTGTTTTCAACGCTTAGATATTCAGTTACCAACATGGGAACAGATATCTCCCATTTTGGAAAAAGAGAATCACAAGCCGCATAGTATGGGAGAACCATTGCGGGAACTGCTGCGAAATCCCTTTCATTTGGAAATTTTCCTAAAAATTGCTAAACCAGGTGAAGTTTTTGAGTCTTTTCCAAAACTGCTGGATCGGTTGTGGGAAAAACGTATCCTTAACCAACCCGAAGCCCAACAATCCATTGCTTTTTTGACGAAACTGGCTGAACGCATGACTAAAGAAGAAGTCCTGTGGCTGCCGACAGCAATGGCCGATGAGTGTCCTGAAATTTGTCGTAGTCTGGAGAAAGCTGGAATTTTGATGACCAACCCAGACAACTCAACGTTGGGTTTCTGCCATCAAACATTATACGACCATACACTAGCTCGTTCTTTTGCCCGTGGTTCCCAATCGCTTTCTGACTTCGTATTGGATCGCCAGGACGGTCTTTTTATTCGACCGATTTTGCTGAGAACTCTCAACTATTTGCGCGGTACGTTTCCTGTGCAATATCAGAAGCAATTACAAATCTTGCTGGCTACAGCCCAACAACAAGTTAGATCCCATATCCGTATATTGTTGATTGAATTTGTGGGGGCACAGTCTAATCCCGATTCCACTGAGGCGCAACTGCTCATTCCCTTACTGAATTCAGAAGAGGCAATTAAGGTTTTAAACTCAACAATGGGAAGTCCAGGTTGGTTTATAAAGTTGCAGTTGCGCCCTGAATTTCTAGAGTGGTTAGTGAAACCTGTAGAGCAAGCAGTTTACTGTTGTTCCATCCTGACGACAGCAGCAAGTTTCGCCGCCGAAATTGTCTGGAGTTTGTTAGAGGAATATTGGTTGAATGATAAAACCTATGACTTTTTAAGCATTCGAGCGATCGGGAATATCAATCAGTGGACTCCCGAAAGAGTTTGGTTGACACAACAGGTCATCCAGCGTTCAAATATTGATTGGTATGATGTCGAGGAGATCGCACAGAAGGTTGCAACAATCTTTCCCAATTTAGCTCCAAAAATTCTAGTTGCCCACCTCAATCAAAAATTAGATCAGGCTATCGCAGAGGGGAACAAACCTAAACCGGAACTACCAGCAGATGCAGATGAGATGACTCTGTATCATCATAACTTACTATATGACCCACTCGATCCAATAAAAAATCTACTCCAACAGTCAAACGCGAGTGATTTCTACGAAATAAAGAGATTTGCAGACGCCTATCCTCAAAACTTCCTGAAAGAGGTTTGGCCTTGGTTTGTCGATGTATGCAGCAGAATCGTGCGAAATGAATTACTAGGTATAAATAGTTATCTAGATGACAACTCGATCAGTTTAGAAATCGATCCAGGAGAAATTTTAGCAGCGCTATTAATCTCTGTCACAAAGTTTGCTACTCAAGAACCCAAAGCCTTTCTTCAATTCGTTCAGCAAAACGAAAATTCTCAGCTACTGGGTGTCCATCGTTTTCTGGCTCGTGGTTTAGAGCAGGTAGCATCACAGGAACCTCAAGCAGTTTTAGAGTACCTGCTAGCAAACCCAAAACGCTTATGTATTGGTGATGGATGGGATGAGCACAGAGAAACAAAACAATTGATAGCAGCCGTTGTTCCACACTTATCTCCTAAAAACAGAGCTTTACTTGAACAAGCGATCAAGCAATTTGATTATTATCTTCCAGAACCTGAATATCCTGCTGATTTGCGTTTCGGACGTTTGCGAGCTAATCGCCAGCATCGGTTGCGTCTCCTAAGAACTATTAACAATGAGTATTTGAGTGTTGAAACAAAACTTCTGAAACAACAAGAGGAGAGGGTATTTCCTGATTTACTGGATGGAGACAGTCAATATCCGACTGCTCAATTTATAGGTTCACCTATGACCAAAGATCAGATGTCTAATGCTTCGGATCAAAACTTACTGACTTTATTCGATGAACTTGCAGATTTAAAAGTAATGGATTGTCTATCTCGTAAATCATCTGATAGTCTAGCTCGTGCAGGAAGTTCTACAGAACAGTCTCGTGAGTTTGGCAGGTTGGTTAAGGATAATCCAGATCGTTTTTTCCGCATTTTGCCACAACTAAAGCCAAAATGCCATGAAAAATATGCAGGAGCAGCTATAGAAAATCTGGCTCATACAGACTTTCCAGCCAGTGATTTAATTGAGCTTGTTAAACAGCTTGACAAACGAGGATTCACTTCAGAAGACTTTCGCGATGATGCTGCACGCGCGCTCGAAAAAATTGCTGAGCATCAAGGGCTTCCAATAGCAACCCTAGCTCTTCTGGAAAGTTGGCTACCTACGTATACCAAACCAGAATTGGAGTATTACCAGAGCAAAGATGAACGTCACTCAGATTTAAAATCACCCATTTTATTCAGATTGAGAGGCTCTCATACCTTACCCGGTGGTCGAGGCGATATTGTAAGAGCGATCGCAGCGGGCTATCTCAAGCAAAATCCTCCTGATTTGGAAGGCTGGGCAAAATTTATCAGATCGCAACTGAGTATCGAACCTCATCCAGCCGTTTGGGTTGATATTCTGACCAATATGCTACCGCTCTTGAATGGCGATCGCGCACAAGCTACAGAATTGTTTGACGCGGTTATCCACAAGCACCCAGAGGTTTTGCAATACCAATGGGCGCTCTATTTTATTGCATACGCAGTTGGATGGTTTGAACCCAAAGAAACGGTACAAAGTTGGCTGGAAATGCTTCGAGCAGATAGCTCTAACTTGTCTCAGCAAGCGTATGGTGAATTGCTACTAATTCAATACCTTCAATATCAGGATGAATGGTCAGTTGAGAGGATTCGCCATCACCTTACCGATCGAGACAATGAAGC
>JAJAYT010000635.1 GCA_026786085.1 Microcoleus sp. CAN_BIN18
AACAAAACCCACTCCAAGCGGGTTGAAGAACCGGTGGTTAAAATTACCTTATTTTCTTCAGTCCGCGGAGGCGGACTTCGTTTTTGTAGACGCGGTTTCAACCGCCGTCTTATGTAATGGGCAGTGCCCTTTCCCGATCGATTTAACTGACTCCAGAAACGATCGCAAAACCCAGAACTGCGACAAACACAATCAGGGCATAAAATTGAGCACGACCGCTCTCAAAGTATTTCAAACCTTCGCCAGTAACTAAGGTGAGAAACCCTGTCAAGTTGACCACACCATCGACAACTCGCAAATCCACTTCCATGACTTGCCGTGCTAAACGGCGGCTGCCTTTGACGAAGAGAAACTCGTTGATATCGTCGAGATACCACTTGTTGAGAGAGAACTCGTAAAGCGGTTTGATTTTTTGGGCGATCGCACTTGGGTCAATTTTACGGCTCAAATACATCAGCGAAGCCAAAGTAATGCCCAGCAAAGCAATACCTACAGAACTGCCACCCATGATCAGAAATTCCGTCAAATCGAACTCAGCGGCGTGTGCCAAAACTTCTTCCAGAGACTCGCCAGGAGCGCGCACAAACTGCTCGAAATAATTGGCAAACGGCGTATTCACAAAACCGATAAACACAGAAGGTACTGCCAACAACACTAACGGCAGAGCCATTGTCAGCGGAGATTCGTGAGGGAAATGGTCGTGTTCATCATGACTTTCGCCAGTTGATGCCAATTCCTTAACATTCATCGCTCCAGGGCCGAAGACCAAACCTGGTTGCAGAAGTTGTTGCTTGATAGCGTTGTCATTGCCCCGGAATTCGCCCTCAAAGGTGCTGAAATACATCCGAAACATATAAAACGCGGTCATCCCGGCTGTCACCCAGCTCACAGCCCAGAGAGCAGGATTTGCTTGAAAAGCTTGGGCGAGGATTTCGTCTTTTGACCAGAAACCGGCAAAGGGCGGAATGCCGCAGATTGCTAAATTGCCAATCAAAAAGCAAGTTGAGGTAATCGGCATATATTTCCGTAAACCGCCCATGACTCTCATGTCTTGAGCGAGTGCGGGGTTGTGGCCGACGACATCTTCCATGCTGTGAATGACTGAACCGGAACACAGGAACAGCATTGCTTTGAAGTAAGCGTGTGTCATCAAGTGGAACAGTCCGGCGCTATAAGCACCGACGCCCATTGCCATTACCATGTAGCCCAATTGGGAGATGGTGGAGTAGGCTAGACCTTTTTTGATGTCATTTTGGGTAATTGCGATCGAAGCACCCATGAATGCTGTAAAACAGCCCGTGCAGGCGATCAAATTCATGACGACTGGCAACCCTTCAAACACTGGGTACATCCGAGCGATCAGGAATACGCCGGCGGCTACCATTGTCGCGGCGTGGATTAAGGCCGAAATCGGTGTGGGGCCTTCCATTGCGTCTGGTAGCCAGACGTGGAGGGGGAATTGAGCGGATTTGGCGGCTGGCCCCAAAAAGATCAGAACTCCGAAGATTGTCGCTAGAGTCGCGCTCAAAGCACCGGATTCGACTAGGGAGTGCAGTCGATCGCCCATTACGTCAAATTCAAAGCTGCCGGTGGCCCAGTAAATGCCGAGGATGCCCAGCAGCAAGCCGAAGTCGCCGACGCGGTTGGTGACGAAGGCTTTTTGACAAGCGTCAGCAGCGGGTTTGCGATCGTACCAAAATCCAACTAGCAGGTATGAACACATACCTACGAGTTCCCAGAAAATGTAAACCTGAACGATATTTGGACTGAGGACTAGACCTAGCATTGAGGCGCTGAAGATGCTCAGGTAGGCGTAAAATCGCACGTACCCGTCATCGTGTGCCATGTAGCCGTCGGTATAAATCATTACCAAAAAGGCGACCGTAGTGACGATCGCCAACATGACCGATGTCAGGGGGTCGATGATATAGCCCATGTTCAGCGAGAACTCGCCAGCAGAAGCCCACTCAATAGTGCGGGTGTAGGGTTCGTGGCCCTGTAGTTGACTCCACAGCAATGCGAAAGACATTACCATTGACCCTCCGAGCGTGGAGACGATGAAGATCGCATTCGCTTGTCGGAGTTTGTTGGTGGCCTGGTTGAAGGTGATTAAGCCTAAACCTACTAGCATTGCGCCCGCCAGTGGCAGGACTGGAATTAGCCAAGCGTATTGATAAAGCAGTTCCATGAATGATATGTTGTTTAAAGTTTCTACTAGATATTGCCAAAACTGTAAACAATTGTGACACAAGCTTGCCCGACTGAGCAGAAATACTCGCTACAATTCTTAAGATCAGATAGGACGGGGGGTGGTAACGCGGCGTCAAAAAAAAAAAACCCCCCCCCCCGCCGGATAAAAAAAAATAAAAAAAATTTATTTTTAACCCCCGGGGTCTCCCCCCGGGGGGGGGGTTTTTTTTTTTAAACGCGGGTTTTACACCCCCCCGGTCTTATTTAAATCTACGCCAAAAGATAGATAGACAAATATCGCAGTCCTGTGTGTCCAAGACTGCGATATTTATTTTGGATTGGATGGCCGATCGACAAATGGGGAATTCCTTCTGCCTTCTAGATCAAATCCGAATATCTGCTACACAAGAGCCGAATACCTTGGAACCGTTACCTGTTGAGAATTTCCTGCGGTTGCAGCCTTTGAGTTTGGGCAGACAGCCCAGAGGTAGATAGCATCCAGGAGTCTAGAGTCCGTCGCAATTCCTCGCGCCCTTGATATTGTTCAAATCGAAATCGAACTTTGTCCCCCTCAAACAAAATCAGCGTCGGCAGACTTGTCAGCCGATAAGTATTGGCTAATTTGAAACTTAGATCGGCATTAACCCCTAGAAGCTTGACTTTACCAGCCCAATCTGATTCAAATGTTGTGAGAGTCGGCTCGATCGCGCGGCACAAACCGCACCAAGGAGCCGAAAAATGAACTAAAACGGGGGTAGACGCTTCAAAAACTTCTTGTGCAAAAGTGCGTTCGCTTACCGACAACACCATGATCCCTCAAAAATTTAATAATTTTTTTCTATCCTAGGGATCATGCTACCAGTCTATGTTCCCTGTGACACGCATCAAAAAAGGATGAATTTTCCACAGCACTCCGATAAAAATGGCGATTCCCAGATAAGAAGGCTTCAGAAACTCAAGCAAATCAAGGGTTTGACGTTTTTGCCAGACTGCCAAAAATGGAAAAATTGATGTCCGAGATTTGATGGTTTCAAAGGATTCGCCAAAACGGGCCTGAAGTCGTCTGTCACCGTGCCACACTCCGAACAGGTGATGGAGTACCAAACCGATGGAGGTGACGAGAGTAAAGCTAGTACCAATCCACAGAGTGTGGGCTATGCACCAAATTACCTGTCCCACCATTTGCGGGTGGCGGGTGATGCGAATGATCCCGGTTTCGTAGAGGTGAACTTGGGGCTTTTGGACTGCGGCAATTTCTAGGAGGTTGAAAGTTGCTGGGTACAAAAATAGGAAGGAAATTGCTGAGAGTATCCAAACCAGGGGTTTGACTGCGGGCACGCCTTGTACTTGCCAAAGCTGCACGCCGTCGTAGCGGTGGTTGAAAAAGTAGATCACCAGAATGACTGCTAGGGGCAAACTGACAAGGGCAAATAAAACACGGTAAAGTCTTGCTCCGATTAGCTTTTCAGCTTTGGGGCGGAGGGCTGCTAAACCGCTGTGGGCGATCGCAAAACTCAGTAAAAGTCCGAGAATAACTAAGTGGGAATCCAGCGCCAAGTCGATCGTCATTGTAAATATTAAGAAAAGTTATTGATTCGGGGCCAAATTGTGTCACAAAGTATCTATGGGAGCATTCAGCGGTTATCAGTCAGTTAACTGTTCGCTGTTCACTGTTGACTGTTGAGTGTTCGCTGTTGACTGTTAACTGACAAATGACAACTGACAATTAGATATATGTCTGACCTTCCTTTCACTTTAGACCAGTTACGTATTCTCAAGGCGATCGCCTCTGAAGGAAGCTTCAAACGCGCCGCCGACAGCCTCTACGTATCCCAGCCAGCAGTTAGCTTGCAGGTGCAAAACTTAGAGAGACAGTTGAACGTGCCGCTGTTTGATAGGGGGGGACGCAGGGCTCAACTCACCGAGGCTGGACATCTGCTGTTGAGCTATGGCGAGAAAATTTTATCGCTTTGTCAAGAAACTTGTCGAGCTCTGGAAGATTTGCAAAATCTCCAAGGCGGTACTTTGATCGTGGGGGCTTCTCAAACGACGGGGACGTATTTGCTGCCGCGAATGATCGGGATGTTTCGGCAAAAGTACCCAGATGTGGCAGTACAGCTTCATGTTCACTCGACGCGCCGCACTGCGTGGAGTGTGGCCAATGGGCAAATTGATTTGGCAATTGTGGGCGGAGAAATCCCTACCGAACTTGTAGAAGCTTTAGAAATTGTTCCTTACGCTGAGGACGAACTGGCTTTGATTCTCCCTCCGTCTCACCCGATGGTACAGCAAAAAAGTATCCAAAAAGATGACCTTTACGAATTGAAGTTTATTTGCTTGGATTCGCAGTCTACTATTCGGAAAGTAATCGATCAGGTGTTGACTCGCTGCGGCATTGACACGCGCCGACTGAAAATTGAGATGGAACTAAATTCGATCGAAGCAATTAAAAATGCTGTTCAGGCGGGGCTGGGTGCTGCTTTTGTGTCCGTTTCGGCGATCGAAAAAGAGTTGCTGATGGGTGTTCTGCACAAATCTAAAATGGACGAAGTTTTGGTAACTCGGATTTTGTCGCTGATTTACAACCCCAACCGCTACCGTTCTAAAGCGGCAGAGGCTTTCAGCAATGAAATTTTGCCTTCCTTTGCTACTTATTCTACCATCCAGGACAAGAGAGAAGCTTCGGCGATCGATGATTTGGGACTTATAGAAATAGTAACTCCCAAGTCGGCAGGAAGTTAATCTGTCAGGTGGCAGACAGGCGCGCCGGAAGCGGTTAGTTGAAAGATAAAAATCTGGTTTTATAACGCATGAGAAAATTGGGAATGGGTAATTGGGAATGGGTAATTGGGAATTGGCTTCTTTGATACCAAAAGCTAATACCAAAACTAGCTAAAGAGGATAAAATAAACTGGGAATCGCATACAAGGAAAGTTTAACCGCGCAGAATTAGGAATTAAACCATTACCAATTCCCAATTCCCAATTCCCAATTCCCAATTCCCAATTCCCAATTCCCAATTCCCAATTCCCAATTCCCAATTCCCAATTAGCAAACCAAAATGGAAGTTTACTGCACCCGTCCGGGCTGCCCGCGCCCTCAAAACTATTTTTCCGACCTTGATGACAGTTCGATGCTGAAAACGGTGCAGCAAAAGTTTTGCACGACTTGCGGGATGCCCCTGATTTTGAGCGGGCGCTATTTGCCTGTGAGGTTGTTGGGTCAAGGCGGTTTTGGGGCAGCTTTTTTGGCTAGAGACCGCTATACTCCGGCGATGCGGCAGTGCGTTGCTAAACTTTTACAGCCGTCGGTAAGTCTGAGTCCGGCACAGCTAAAAATTGCTCAAAATTTGTTTGAACGGGAAGCTGCGGTGCTGGAAGAACTGGGAAACGAACATTCGCAAATTCCGAGTTTGCTGGCGTTTTTTGAGCTGACTGTTCCGAGTTTGCAGCCTGGTAAAAACGATCAGTTTTTCTATCTTGTTCAAGAATTTATTGATGGTGAAAATTTGGAGGAAGAACTAGCTGTAAAAAGCAAGTTTTCGGAGCCTGAAATAATGGTGGTACTACGGGAAATTTTGAAGGTTCTCGATTTTGTCCACTCTCGGGGTTCGATTCACCGGGATATTAAACCTGCTAATATTATGCGGGGTAAAAATGGTCGGCTTTATTTATTAGATTTTGGGGCGGTTAAACAGGTAACGCAAACTGCTGGTACTTCTAAGGCTTCGACTGGTATTTATTCTTTGGGTTATGCTCCGCCTGAACAAATGACTGGACAAGAAGTTTATCCAGCAACGGATTTGTATGCTTTGGGTGTGACTTGTATTACTTTGCTGAGTGGTTTGCAGCCGACGGATTTGTTTGATAGTTACAAGAATGAGTGGAATTGGCATTCACGGGTGGAGATTAGTTCGCGTTTGACTGAAGTTCTCGATCGAATGTTGTTATCAGCTCCCAGCCAGCGTTTTCAATCTGCGACTGAGGTGGAAGCGGCTCTGAAATACAATTCTCAACAGCCTACGATGGTCGTGCAGCCCCCGACAGTGCCGACTCCGCCTCCCCTACCGCCTCCACAGGCACCACCGACTCAGCAGCCTCCTACGGTGATTCCCGCGACTGCTCCGGGAGGGCTACAAGCTTCGCCAAGAGGGACTTTTTCGATTTGGGAGGTTTTGGGAGGGGCGGCGTTTACGGGTTTTGAGGGGGGTTTGTTGGCGATCGCCCTGACGAGTTTGTTGCCATCTCCTGGGCTGAGTATGGGTTTGTTGGGGATGATTGTCGGGGGTTTGATTTATGGCCAATATCGCCGATCGATCGAGCAAACTGAGATGCTGATTATTGGTGCTGGTACTTTCGCTATGCTATGGTTTTTTCCGGTTTTGCGATCGGCTGCAATTGGAATTTATGGTGGTTCTCCGATCGCTGGTGTGTTGTTTGTGGGATGGTTGGCGGCTTTGGGGGCGATCGCGGTAACAGCTATTTTTCGATTGATTTATAAGTTACTTTCTAATGTTTTTTAATCAAGCTAAATTGATGCAAAATCAGAAGTCGATTAATCCGAATTGGACGATTGCTTGGGGGCCAGAAGCCCGATCGCACCCTGCAACTTGGGAAACCTCCGGTTTTGCCATCATCGGTGCTGAACCCACCTTCAGCCCCAATCAGCGATTTGTGCTGGTAGGTGACTGTTCCTTCGATCGCACTTTGCTGCTCAAACAACAGATTGATACCGATGGATTGACCGATTTGGCGATCGTCGGGCGGCTGTGGGAACAGTCTGGGACTGAAACTTTGAGCTTGCTGGAAGGACAGTTTGCCCTGGCTGTGTGGGATCGAGAAGAGGAAACGTTGTGTCTGGGGCGCGATCGCGTGGGAGCAAAAACGCTGTATTACACCCGTGCGGGAAATACTCGCTGGATTGCGCCTCGACTGCGATCGCTCAATCCGTATCACGATCGAACACTCGATTTGGTTGCTTTGCGCGACTATTTGTGCTGTGCGTTTGTACCGGGAGCACAAACGCTGTGGGAATCGGTGCGAGAGTTGCGCCCTGGTAGTTACTTGTATTTACCGGATGTTGAGGCGCAGAGATATTGGCAGCCGCAGGAGCAAATTGCTAACGCCGATCGTCCTTTGGAATGGCATAGTCAACAAGTGCGATCGCTCTTGGAACAACTGGTGCAAGAGGCGCTACCAGCGGGGGAACCCGTCGCAGCATACCTTTCGGGCGGGATTGATTCCAGTTGCGTGACTGCGATCGCATCCCGGTTGCACGATCGACCGGTGCACACTTTTTCGATGCACTTTGGCGCCCAATATCCGAACGAGATTGAATTTGCTAACATTGTCGCAGCACATTGTGGCACCGAGCACCATATTTTAGAAGTTTCGCCAAAGCAAATTTGGGAGTTGCTACCGGAAACGCTGGCTGCTATGGATGATCCGGTGGGGGAAGGCTTGACGGTGCCCAATTTGCTGCTGGGGCGATCGGCAAAACAATTCGCAGACGTGGTATTAAATGGGGAAGGTGGCGATCCGTGTTTTGGCGGGCCGAAAAATAAGCCGATGTTGCTGAATAGTTTGTATGGTTCGATTCAGGGTAAACCAGATGCGATCGCAGCTTACTTGACTTCGTTTCAGAAATGCTATGTGGATTTACCGCGCTTGCTGAAGCCGGAGGTTTGGAATCAGGTAAAAGATGCGCCTTCGGTGTTTGCTGAGGAATTGCAACAGACAGAAACGACTTTTTTGAATCGGTTGATGCGCCTGAATATTGAGTATAAGGGAGCCGATTACATTTTAACTAAGGTGAATAATCTGACGGCTGCTGCGGGGCTAAAAGCTCGATCGCCTTTATTCGATCGGCGGATGGTGGCGCTGAGTTTGCAAATTCCGCCAGAGTACAAGCTTTCGGGCGCGCAGGAAAAGGCGGTGCTCAAGGCTGCTGTTGCCGATTTACTGCCCGATGTCATTATCAACCGTCCGAAAAGCGGCATGGTAATGTCAATGCAGCAGTGGTTTTTGAGGGATTGGCAACGACAAGCGCGATCGTTGTTGTTGAATCGTCATGCGGCGATCGCACCTTACCTCGATCGGGCATTGATTGATGAGTGGCTAAACTATCGGGGCGAGGTTTTTCCGCGTTATGGGCTGAAGCTGTGGCTGTTGGTAACGCTGGAAATTTGGTTACAAGAAAACTAGCGGAATGCGGAAAGCGAGCGTGACTTTAGTCCGCTCGATGAAAGCGGGCGGGGACTTCAGTCCCATTCAGTCTTTCTTGTAAAGTATTGTAACAGATTATGTCTACTTTACGCCAACTTTGTTATTGTAAGTATATCGTGATGAGGTCGAAGTCATGCTAGTTTTAGAATTCAAAACATACGGAAAGCGACAGCAGTTTGATGTTGTGGATCAAGCTATACGAACAGTACAATTTATCCGCAACAAAGCAATTCGCTTGTGGATGGATGGCGAAAAGATTGGTAAAAACGATCTGAGTAAATACTGTGCAGTATTAGCAAAAGAATTCCCGTTTTGTGACGAATTGAACAGCATGGCTCGACAGGCGAGTGCAGAAAGATCGTGGTCTGCAATCTCCCAATTCTACGATAACTGTAAGAAGAAGGTTCCCGGTAAAAAGGGATTTCCACAGTTCCAAAAAGATAACCGCTCAGTCGAGTACAAGACTAGCGGTTGGAAATTGGCAGCAGACAGGAAATCTATCACTTTTACCGACAAACAAGGGATTGGGAAACTGAAACTAAAAGGGACGCGCGACTTGCACTTTTACCAAATTACTCAAATTAAACGAGTCAGATTGGTAAAACGTGCAGATGGATGTTACGTTCAGTTTTGTATCCAGGTTGACCGTTCCGAAGTCGTAGA
>JAJAYT010000636.1 GCA_026786085.1 Microcoleus sp. CAN_BIN18
CCCCACAAATCCCCGTGAACTAGGGAAGGTTGAGGCTTGTAACCCTCCAGCAACTTGGGAATAGCTGCTAGCAAGCTTTCCCCTCGACTGAAGTTTCCGCCCCGATTACTACCCAATTTCAACTGATAACCAATCCGATGTTCTGCCCAAAATTCTGCCCAGTCAGCAGTCCAGTTATTAATTTGAGCAGTTGAGCCGATCGTATTATTAACACTCCAACCAAAACGTCTCTTCAGCAAGGCAGAATCAACCTCTTCTCCCCCCATTACCAAAGGTGGATTCGGGGGGATGTATTTGTGCATTTGAGCCAGTTTCCGCCCCATATCTTCCCAAACTTGATCGCCCCCGCCACCTCGCAAATCCAGCCATTCCAACACAATATAAGCAGAATTGCCTTCTGTTCCCCAGCAAATCGGTTGAGGAACGCGAATCGTCTGAGTTTCTCCCATTTGCTGCAAACCCAGAGTCTCAGCTTCAAACATCGCCACTTGGGAAGCTTGATTTATTTTCGCGAAATAAGTGCGCTTACTGCTGCTGATAGCATAGCCTTGGTTGATGCAGCCGCCGCTGACTGAACGGCGGTTGTCGATGGAAAATGTTTCTCCGGTTGCTTCAGAGATGTGCGCGGCAATTTTGTCCCACATAGCATCAAATTGTCTTGAGGGCGATCGCAATTAGTTTAACAGGATTTACGCAAATTTTAAATTTTTACACTACCAACAGTGTAAGGTGCGCCGAAGAGAACCCTACAAATAGAGTTTGTGCGTAAGTCCTGTTTAAAAGCTATGGAAACAAAATAGCATTTGACATAGCGCCGCTAGCTACCTAAAATCGCCTAACAAATACTGATGCAGTTGTAATCTTATTCTAAGAAATCAAAAATTGATCACTTGATTTACCAGAAAGAATTGGTTTAAAGCCGGAACCCTGATTGGGGAGAAATTAAAAGAAAACTATTCATTACTCCAATCCTCTTCCTCTTAGGTAGAGGTGGCACTCATTTGTCAACTGTCAACTGTTAACTGAATGAAAGTTATAGCCCAATACGGTTTACTTAAGAGGGCGGGTTTTGCCTTGATACAGTCGATTATTTCATAAATTCTGAGCCCAAGCCGCCCCTACCGCAATATGGTTGACTTAAGAAATTCGTCAAAAAGCCTTAAGTAAACCGTATTGAGTTATGGCCGAGAAAATGATTCTGTTCAAAAAACCCGGTTTCTCTGTACAGACTTCTCCGATCGAGAGTTATAAAATTTCTCAATATTTGACTCGATCTAACTAGAATAAAACATCGGCTTCAATGTATAATCGTGTATTGTAATAAAAAGCCTGTTGCAAGTTGCTCTTATTTTTGGTATCTTATTTTTAGTACAGTAAGCGACGTAGCCTTGCTCTTGATTATCTGACAGTTTATCAAATTATTGATTCTCGATTCCTAGCCAATAACTACTAACTCATAAAAATGGCAAACGTTCGCTTAGAAAATATTACCAGACGCTACCAAAACGTTACCGCGATCGAAAACATCAGTTTCAAAATCCCGGATGGGGAATTTTGGGTATTAGTGGGGCCATCTGGTTGCGGAAAATCTACAATTATGCGCACTATTGCAGGTTTGGAAACTGCAACTTCTGGCAATCTTTATATTGGAGACAATTTAGTTAACAACATCCCGGCGAGACAGCGGGATGTCGCAATGGTGTTTCAAAATTATGCGCTTTACCCGCACATGACTGTCGCTGAAAATCTGGCTTTTGGATTGCGGATGCGGAATGTTGACCCAACAAAAATTCAAGAAAGAGTCGAAACAGTAGCCCGATCGCTCTCGATCGACAGATTACTCAATCGCAAGCCCAAACAGCTATCAGGCGGACAGCAGCAGCGCGTAGCACTCGGAAGGGCGATCGCCCGCGAACCGAAAGTATTCCTCTTAGACGAACCGCTTTCCAACCTCGACGCCCAACTGCGAGACGACACAAGGGCCGAACTAAAACAACTACATCAACGACTAGAAATTACTACGGTTTATGTCACCCATGACCAAGTGGAAGCAATGACTTTAGCTGATAAGATTGTAGTCTTAAATGGAGGAAAAATTCAGCAAATCGGAGACCCGCAAAGCATTTACGCTAAACCTGCTAACCGGATGGTTGCGACATTTTTAGGCAATCCCGCCATGAACATTTTGCCTGCAATTTATGCTAACGAATCCTTTCAAGTCGGGAATCAATCTTTAGCCTGTCCGCCTTCGATTCAAAAAAAATTGCAGCCAAGAGAAGGACAAGGATTTGATTTAGGAATCCGTCCAGAAAATATAGAAATTTCCACGTCGCAAACAGCAGCAAATGATGATTTGAAAACGGATTTTTGGGCATTAGAAAAAGTCCCTCTCGATGTAGAGGTAAAAGTAGTGGAACCTCTGGGCCGAGAAACTTTGATCCGGGCGAGTTTGCCGGAGTTGAGTGCTGAAACTACTATACAGTTACAAGTACCTGCGAGTGTTCGTTTGCGAACGGGCGATCGACTGGCGGTACAGCTTGACTTCGATCGACTATTTATATTTGACCCATCCACCGGCGAGGCGCTGTATCCTTGACCTGTGACAGTTGACCTGTGACAGTTGACAGTTGACTTCGGAGGGCCACCTCTACCTGGAAGTCCGAGGATTCGAGTAATGAATAGTCTTGTTTTAATTTCTCGCTTTTAAGGGTTCCGGCTTTAAACCAATTCTTTCTGGTAAGGATCGAAAATTAGACGTTGCTGAATTTAGGCATGATTCACTCGCTTAGGCAATCCCGGAAATTTAGAGCAATTCATGAATTGCCCGGGCAATTCATGAATTGCTCTAAATTTCCGGGATTGCCTAAGCGAGTGAATCATGCCTAAATTCA
>JAJAYT010000637.1 GCA_026786085.1 Microcoleus sp. CAN_BIN18
CGGCACCTGCTTTGCGTAACAAACGGGCGATCGCGATTCCGGCCGCACCAGCTCCGTTAATTACGATACACACTTCTGCGATCGTTTTTTTGACGATTTTTAAGGCATTAATTAATGCTGCCAAACTAACAATCGCCGTGCCGTGTTGATCGTCATGAAAAATCGGAATATCTAAGGTTGCCCGCAATCTTGCTTCGATTTCAAAGCAACGGGGAGAAGAAATATCTTCCAGGTTAACGCCGCCAAAAACCGGGGCGATATTCTGCACTGTCCGAATAATTTCCTCGGTATCTTGGGTATCCAAACAGATAGGAAAGGCATCAATTCCGGCAAATTCTTTAAATAGCATGGCTTTGCCTTCCATGACTGGCAGTGCGGCGGCTGGGCCGAGGTTTCCTAGTCCCAAAACTGCGCTACCGTCGGTAACAATGGCAACAGTATTTTGTTTGATTGTCAGGTTGTAAACTTGTTGGGGGTCATTGGCGATCGCAGTACAGATGCGGGCGACTCCTGGGGTGTATGCCATTGCCA
This sequence comes from Microcoleus sp. CAN_BIN18, assembly GCA_026786085.1. Taxonomy (GTDB): domain Bacteria; phylum Cyanobacteriota; class Cyanobacteriia; order Cyanobacteriales; family Microcoleaceae; genus Microcoleus. The sequence goes on from JAJAYT010000637.1 coordinate 532, forward strand.
AATCGGACTGGCGTTTGAGGGAAATTTTGCTAATTACGCTGATTTTTCCACCACGGTGCAAGTCGAAAGTGCGATCGTACACATCGATCACTTTGATATCGGGTAGCGCTTTCACTGCTTGGACTATTTCTTCGTTGTGTTCAATGCTGTAAGCATCGACGGTGATATCGCGAATGGTAGTGGCGCGGCTTTGCTCGATTAAGTCGATTTGGCCGAAGTTGCCGCCCACAGAGGCGATCGCGCTGGTGACGCTAGCCAGCATTCCCGGCTGGTTCGGCAGAGCAACACGAATCGTTAAACTAAAGCTGGGGTTCGGTGTCAGTTTTACCATGATGGCTTGATTTGAGATTTAAGAATTTCAATCTTTGATTTTATCGCCAATATTAGACATAAAATTTAATAATTCAAATTTTCAACTGAAATTTTTAACAAATTCTATCAGCCTGGGATGCGATCGGACTATATATCCCCGTAGGGTGCGTCAGTTTCAATGTGTTTGAATTGGAGCGAAACTGTAGCCTGACGCACGCTACTAACTATTAACTTTTAAATCCGTTACATCCGTTACAAAATCCGTTGCCGAACTTCCCTTTTCCTTCTTCCTTAACTTTTAAATCCGTTACATCCGTTACAAAATCCGTTGCCGAACTTCCCTCGAACCTCTTCCTACGGTCAACTATCAACGGTCAACTGTCAACTAAATCAACGCCTAATTCCTGCTGCTGTCTTTTGAAGTGAGACACTCAGGAGAGGAAAGCGAGGCTTTTTGGCAGCCGGGAATTGAGAAAACAAAAGTAGATGCACGGCTGTTTGAGTCGAAAACTAAAAATTAGATCGACTAACAAGCGGGCATTTGGTCTGTAAATTGTTGCTGGTTAATACTTGCCTTCGATCGCGAGTGCAACTTTACAAACGATCGAACTACCTGCACGCTTTGCTGGAGAATTCCAGCGACTTTTACTAATAAGCAATCTATCCCGCGCCGACCCAGGCACAGGTTTAGCTTAGCACAGCGAGTTGCTGGTTGCTAACTGTCAATTTTAGCGATCGGTCGCAGCATCTGCACAGATAATAGTAAAGATTTTGCAAGCGAGACAATCGGGGGGAACTTTTTTTAAGTCTTGCAGATCGACCGATCGATCTCCCTCACTACCGGCGGGAACGATGCACAGGGCAACTTGTCCGACTCCAGCCATGAGTTCGGCAACTCGCTCCAAAATACAATCGATTTTGCCAATTAGTCGCTCTGCTGCATCCAAACTCGGCGCGATGATGAAAAAGGTTTTGACTCCATCGGGACAAGGCGCAAAGCCGAGGGTGCACTCTTCTAATAGCGCTTGAGTCGAGAGACTCAAAGGCTCAGCGAAGCGAGCGATTACTGCTTGATAAAAGGCTTGAGTCAGAGAACGATCGCCAAAAACAGGTTGAGATAACATAACTACTTCCTTTCGTAGAATTTTCGCGAGTATTAAACAGAATGTTAACATACCTTAATGTAAGTCATTTAATTAAATTATGTAGCGATCGCGATCATCATCGAATGTGATAATTTTGGGCTTGTCAAGCGATCGTCATTGTGATAAAATGTATCCTCAATTACCGAAGCGCCTGATTTCGATCGCATATTCAGCAAAAGCTAAGTACAAATACATAAATTAGTTAAAAAACTAAGTATCAAATCAAAATATAAAAGATGAACTCGATCGCCCAACAGTTAAAAACAAGATTTGAAAAAGCCTTCACCTCCGCATTCGGCGAGAGTTATGCCGATACGGATCTGATGCTAGCCCCTGCGGGTAATCCCAAGTTTGGGGACTTTCAGTGCAACGCAGCGATGAGTTTGGGCAAAAAGTTAGGCAAGCCCCCGCGGGCGATCGCCCAAACAATCATCGAAAACCTCGACATCGCCGACATCTGCGAAACCCCAGAAATCGCCGGCCCCGGCTTTATCAATCTGAAGCTGAAACCGGCTTATTTGGAAGCACAGATAAGTGCAATCGCCGCCGACACTCGTTTGGGGATTTCACCGACTCAAACGCCTCAGAGAATCGCGATCGACTTTTC
>JAJAYT010000638.1 GCA_026786085.1 Microcoleus sp. CAN_BIN18
GCGATCGATCGCTTGCGGGTTGGTGCCGCCACCCATTTCGGATTAACAAGGCCCAGAAAGAAGGCAGGAATCGACAATAGAAAGCTTAAGATGAAAAAATTAAACATAATGACCTTAATTCCTGCACGTCCAAGACTGAGAAGTTAACTTCCTTCTTTATCGGCAGGCCAACTCACAAATCCCTATGATTTACAAAGTACATCGGACACCCGACACCCGACGCTGGTGAAACCCAGTTTCTGAGTGTATTTCTCTTGACTAAAGCCGCGATTTTTTCCTAAAGTTCGCGATCGCGCTTTGACCCCGATAAACCAGGGTTTTTAATGGTAGTAAATGACTAAAACCAAGTATTTTCCTTAAAAACTAGGTTTCTCGCTCCAACCGAGCTTAAGTCCTGGTAAAATTCTTTGTAACGCTACCAGAAACGTGAGGTGCGCGCGCAGCTACGTTCAGTGCAAAGGTTCGCTGACCATAGATTCTGGCCATTCAGTTGAGGCGAGCAGCGCCGAAGCAACTGGCTGCGGCGGCTTAGGTGCTGTCACTCCCACCAAAACGAACGAAACTGCCATCAAAACGCCGTATAAACTTACAGATAGCTTGCGATTGCCCATTCCCACCCATTGCGGATTGACCAGACCCAGACAAAAAGCCGGCATTGAAAACATAAAAGTTAAAACAAACAAGCTAGACATCACAGTACCTCCGACTCGCTAACTCCACCGATCGATTACTTCTCTCTTCCATTAACCCATCAAAAATCCGCTGAAAAAAGTTGCGATTGATGCTTTATGACTTGCGAAGTATTCCCTGTTACCAAACCATAAAAAAAATCGTTAAATCTACTACTTGAGGTAGATGTTAAAAGAATTAATAGCTTTTGATAAAATCAAAAAATCGCGATTAAAATAGAAACTAAATTCCTCACTTAAAATATGCAAGTCCGCTTTAACGTAGTCCGCCAAAATCAAAACGAGGCTCCCCGCGTTCACGCTTACACCCTAGACGTGGAAGAGAGCAATACTATCCTCGACTGTCTCAACAGCATCAAGTGGGAACAGGATGGGACTTTAGCTTTTCGCAAAAATTGTCGCAATACCATTTGCGGTAGTTGTTCGATGCGAATTAATGGTCGATCGGCTTTAGCTTGCAAAGAAAATGTCGGTAGCGAACTCGCAAGACTTGACAAAATAGCCAATTTCAGTTCAGCAGAAAAGTCTGCCGATTCCATCCCAGAAATTACCGTCGCCCCAATGGGAAATATGCCGGTAATCAAAGATTTGGTCGTCGATATGACCAGTTTTTGGGACAACCTGGAAGCAGTTGAACCATATATCAGCACAGCCTCGCGAGCAATTCCAGAACGCGAATTTCTGCAAACTCCCGAAGAGCGATCGAAACTCGACCAAACCGGCAACTGCATCCTCTGCGGCGCGTGCTATTCTGAGTGCAACGCCCGTGAAGTCAACCCCGAATTTGTCGGCCCCCACGCCCTCGCCAAAGCTTACCGGACGATCGCCGATTCCCGCGATAGCGAAACCGAAAATCGGCTCGAAAAATACAACGAAGGTACCGCAGGCGTTTGGGGATGCACCCGTTGTTACTACTGCAACTCGGTTTGCCCGATGGAAGTTGCGCCGATGGATCAAATTGGTAAGATTAAACAGGAGATTCTCGATCGCAAAGATGAACAAGCCAGTCGATCGATCCGCCACCACAAAGTCTTAATTAATCTCGTAAAAGAAGGTGGTTGGATAGACGAGCGCAAATTTGGCATCGAAGTAGTCGGAAACTACTTCCGCGATGTTCAAGGTTTGCTGAGTCTGGGCCCATTGGGCTTAAGAATGATCGCTCGCGGCAAATTCCCACTGTTTTTTGAGCCTTCTGAAGGTACCGAAACTGTGCGAAATTTGATCGAATCGGTGCAAAATTTAGAAAAGTCAGAAGATTAACTCTCTTCTGTCATTTACCTGATAAATTAAAGACGGAATTTTAATTCCCAACTTCCAATTATCAACTCCCAAATCCCAACTTTTCCATGACTTCTAAAACTCCTCCATCATTAACAGCGCCAACCTCAGATTCCGCGAAAAAACCAGAACCAGCCTTTGGCTGGAATGCCTACGCCGAAAAAACCAATGGAAGATTTGCAATGGTGGGATTCGTAGCACTTGTGCTGCTAGAATTCTTCACCCGCGAGAACTTTTTTGCCTGGCTCGGTCTCCGTTAAATTGATCTAAAAATATCAGGACACGGCCATGCTGTGTCCTGACTCCGAAGTTTCGTTCAAACTAATTTCCAGTTGATTCCCGGACGGTCAAACTGTACTTGCCTTTACCTTTGGGAGGCGGCTCAAGAGCGTTGACAATAACGCGGTAGCGACCGCTCGCAGATAAGGTAACAGTAAGCTCAGAATTGGAATTTTGCTGTGTAGCATCATCATTTTCTCCAACTAGCTCGCCCTGGGAGTTCAAAATAGCGACATAAGTATCAAACTCGGTACTTTCTACAGTAACAATCACTTTTTGTCCTTGAGTGCCTTCAAAGGTATACTCGTCGAACAAACTACTATCTGAGGGCAGTACAGAAGATTTAGCAGGGCTGAGTTCTCCCTTTTGTTCCAAGATTACCTTAGACGGCCCCTTAGTAGGAATCGGTGCAGGAGTTGGACTCTGAGTTGGGGACTGCTGTGGAGATGGTGACGGCTTAGGACTTTCTTGAGCTAAAACAGCAGGTGATTTCAAAATCAATGTTGAACTTCTACTATTCGAGACTCGAACTGCATCCGAAACAGGTGAGGAGACAGTCGGTTTTGCCCAAAAAGTAGCTAACAAAGCAATTGGCGCGATCGCCCAAAATCTACTAACTTGACGCATGAATTACCTCGATTTGTAACGAAGGAAGAAGGAAGAAGGAAGAAGGAAGAAGGAAGAGGGAAGAGGGAAGAGGGAAGAGGGAAGAAGGAAGAAGGAAGAGGGAAGGAAGAAAAATAATTCGACCAATTCCCATTACCAATTACCAATTCCCAATTCCCAATTCCCAATTCCCAATTCCCAATTCCCAATTCCCAATTCCCAATTCCCAATTCCCAATGCCC
>JAJAYT010000639.1 GCA_026786085.1 Microcoleus sp. CAN_BIN18
ATACTATCGATGGCGACACACCCTACTAATATTGTTGCATTGATTTGTCAAATTGGTATAACAACTAATGACTATTAGGCGGATTTCTCAACTAATTCTACTGGTTGTAGGGCTGTGGTTGGTTTTTGAGTTTTTATCCCGGATTGCGGCAGAAATTCTCTGGTTTCAGGAAGTTGGATATCTTCAGGTTTTGCTGTTAAAGCTGAAAACTCAAGCGTTGCTGGGGGCGATCGCACTTTCTGCATCTCTCGCCAGTTTAGTGTGTTCTGCCTGATTTGTCGATCGCAAATCTTCTACTGATGCAGCTAAATTAGTTAATTCTATTCTAGTAGCCCGTTGCTGCCGCTCTTGGACAGCAGCCCAAGAACTCCCATCGTCTGAATTTAATTGAGCAGCCAAATTTCTAACTGTAGATTCTAAGTCTGCAAAGCGGTTGCGGAGTTCGACAATATCTTCGCGAGGGTAGAGAAATTGGCTGCGGATTGTTGTCAGCCGCTGGGCTAAATACTGATAACCTCGGATAGCTGGACGCAGTATAGTTAACAGCAGTGCAGCACCGGAACTGAGATAGCCAACAGCACTAATTCCGGCGGCGGATAGGGCGTAAAGTCCGATCGCGCTACCCAGGTGAAGGGCGATCGCCACCAGGAGCGATCGGCTAGCTAGTAAGTTAACATATTTGACTTGTTTGTCGTCAACGACAATACCTTTTTCTGTTGATTCTGCGGCTTGCGCCAAAACTTCTTTAGCTTCAAAATGGATATTCCAGGGAACTGTAACTATCAGCAACAGCCATTCAAAAATAGCAATAGCAATTACCCAATCTATAAAACTGCCGGCGGAGACGTGCAGCCATTGCAGAATAGTATAAATTAACAGTAAAAATATGCCTGTGACGGCACCGAAACCTGCAAAACCGTAATACATGGCGATCGCCTTTGCGAAATATTATTTTGATTGTGAATGTATTTGGGAAGTGGAATTCGAGATGGTGTGACACTTAGCGAAGCTTCCTATTGAACTAATTTTGCAGTTATGACATCGCCCGGTTGAATAACTTAAAAATTAAATCTTAACTTTACTGAGAGCATAAAAAAGGGTAAATTTATAATTGTCAGGGATTAAAAAGAGAGAAATATTGGTTGAAGTACGGACGAACGGCGAGCTGCTCGATCGCCTGCGGCTGAGATAAACTGATATGAGAGGTCGATCGCACGTTGAGCAAATTACCAGCTTGTTACCAAGGCGGTGATACTGCAACCTGCGATCGGCCACAGCAAAATAGGTGCCAAAATTAACTCTAGCGTCTTCAATTTCCCATAACTGCGCGTCTACAATCTAAAATCACCAGTCAGCAGCAAGGACAAACCGATGGCGAACTCAACTCTTGGCCTAGAAAATCAACTTTACAATTATCTATTATCTATTTCCCTGCGGGAACCCGATATTCTCGCTGCACTGCGGGAAGAAACGGCTCAGCATCCTATGGGTATGATGCAAATAGCTCCCGAACAAGGTCAGTTTATGGAGATGCTGGTGCAGCTTATGGGAGCAACAAAAACCTTAGAAATTGGCGTTTTTACTGGTTATAGCTCGCTCTGCGTAGCTTTAGCGCTGCCTTCTAACGGTAAAATTATTGCTTGCGATGTCAGCGAGGAATATACTTCGATCGCACGACGCTATTGGGAAGCTGCGGGTGTAGCACACAAGATTTCTTTGCAATTGGGCCCAGCAATCAATACTCTTGACAAACTAATAGCCGAGGGACAAGCCGGAACCTTTGATTTTGCGTTCATCGACGCTGATAAAGAAAATTATGAGGCTTATTTTGAGCGATCGCTCCAACTTGTACGCAATGGCGGTTTAATTGTAATTGACAATGTTCTGTGGTCTGGACGAGTTGCCGATCCTCAAGTAAAAGACACAAGTACCCTCGCCCTTCGTAGTTTCAACGACAAATTGCGTAACGATCCGAGAGTTACTCTCAGTGTTGTCCCCATTGCTGACGGACTGACTTTGGCATTGAAACGCCGCTGGGCGACTATGATGGAACCGGAAGAACAGAATTAAATAACTTAAATTACTGGGAACTTCATTAAGACCAAAGAAACCGGGTTTTTATTTGTATTGAAGGCTGCGATACAGTATTTTCATGAAAAACCCGGTTTCTGCCTACCCGTGTATCTAGGACTAAATCAATTACCGATGATAAATTACAATCAATCAAAATCCTCGACAAATATTATTAATTTAAAGTGAAAATGCTGGTGTCAAATTTACAAATAAAATTACCGATTCACGAAACTTTTCAGTGTACGGTTCAAGGCGAAGGTTACTGGACGGGGACTTTAGTTGATTTTATTAGATTGGCTGGTTGTCCTGTTGGGTGTCCTTGGTGCGATACAGGCTACGGAAATGGTGGCAAAGGTTTGCCATCTGTGCCGAGGTCGATCGCACAATTGCTAGCTCAACTCCAGTCTCCGAGGGTTGTGATTACTGGTGGCGAACCTTTCATTCACCAGAATTTGCCGGAGTTAGTTCGAGCTTTGTTAGCAACTGACAAGCAGGTGAGTATTGAAACTTCGGGCGCTTATTGGCAAGATGTTTCGCCGCTGGCTTGGATTACTCTTTCTCCTAAAGAACACGTCAATCCTAAATATCCGGTACAAGAGCATTTCTGGAAGAAAGCTAATGAAATTAAGTTGGTGGTTAGCACTGGTAAAGAAGTTGATTTTTACAGAAAATATTTAGTTGATCATGTGAATATTCCTGTATATTTGCAGCCGGAGTGGGAAGAGCGCGATCGGGCAATTCCGATTATTTTGGAGTTACTAAAACATCATCCGAGTTACAGGTTGTCTTTGCAAACTCACAAATTTATTGGCGTGCAATAAACATCCCAAAATCCTGTAGGGGCGGGTTCACCAACTATCTATGAAACCCACAAATAATCTCATAAACCCGCCCCATCCCCGCCATTATTCACATCAACGTCTTATATCAGGTCTATCGGACACGATATTATTCAATTTTTTTAACGATTGCAGATTTGTGCGATCGCCCTTTCTTCAGGATGATTGGCGATATAATTGCTCAGCCATAAATTATTTATTTACATATTTTGCTAAATTTTCTCGCCTCTTCAGGATGGGAAGCAAAGTAATCTTCCAACCACAAACAACCTTGCCTGATAAAATGATCTAAATCAAATTCTAAGTTCCACAACTTGATAGTATTGTCAAGCCCACTAGAAGCCAGTGTTTTGCCATCTGGACTAAACATCACGCTGGTAACACGGCCAAGGTGTCCTTCTAAAGTTGATATTTCCAGACCATTTTCTACATTCCATATCCTCACTGTACCGTTATCGCTAGAGGAAGCTAAAGTCTTGCCATCTGGACTAAAACTGATATTGGTTATCTCAGATAAATGTCCTTCTAGGGTGAACAATAATCGGCCATTTTCTGCATTCCATAGTTTGACTATACTGTCCGAACCACCAGAAGCAAAAATTTTACCATTTGGGCTAAAGCTAATGGTAGCCACCCAACCGCTATGGGCGGAAAAACTCTGCATTAAAGTCGTTGTTTTTAAATTTAATAGCTGTATATCACCGTCAGAACAAGCCACAGCTAGAGCTTTTCCATCTGGACTAAAACTTAAATCGGTTACAATACTGCGAGGTTCTTTAAAGGTTTGCAGTAACCTCATATCTGCTACATTCCAAAGTTTTACCGTACTATCAGAACTGCCAGAAACAAAGGTCTTTCCATCTGGACTAAAGCGAACGCTTCTCACCCAAGCGCTATGACCATTGAGAGTTTTTAGTAGTCTACCATCTTGCACATTCCACAACTTAACTGTTTTGTCAACACTGCCGGAAGCTAATATATTACCATCGGGACTAAAACTAACACTTAGCACCCGGTCTTGATGACCATTAAGAGTTTTGAGTAAAGTGCCATTTTTCCTATTCCATAACTTTATTTTAAAGTCGTCGCTACCGGAAGCTAACATATTACCGTCGGGACTAAAACTTACAGCTTGAACATTAGTGCTATTTCCTTTAATGGTTTGCGGTTCCCTCACCTCTAAATTCCAGAGCTTAATTGCACTATCAAAACTTCCAGAAACCAGAGTTTTGCCATCTGGACTAAAACCAATACTCAAAATTCTGCCACGATGTCCTTTAAGAAGTTGCGGTTCAGTTGTATTATCGTTTATATCCTCTAAATTCCACAATTTGACTGTACTATCGGAACTGATAGTGGCTAGAGTATTGCCATCTGGACTAAAAATTGCACTCCAGACAGCCCTGCGATGGGTTGGAAGGTTTTGCAGTAAAGTTCCATCTACTACATTCCACAGTTTCACTATGCCGTCTTGATCGGTAGAAGCTAAGGTTTTACCATCGGGACTGAAACTGACACTTCTGGTGTTACTTTTATGATCTTCCAGAGTATTTATGAGAGATCCATCGCCAATATTCCAAAGCTTCACGGTTGTATCAAAACTTGCAGAAGCGAGAGTTTTACCATCGGGACTAAAACTAATATGGGTAACGATCTTGGTATGTCCTTTCAGAGTTTTTAATAATGTAGCGTCGGCTGTTTTCCACAAATTGATAAAACCAGCGGAACTACAGGAAGCGAAAATTTGACCGTCAGGACTAAAACTGACACTTCTCACCCAGCTATGATGAGCCTTAATAGTTTTAATTAAAGTGCTGCGCGTTACATCCCACAACTTGACAGTACCATCTTCACTTCCAGAAGCCAAAATCTTGCCTTGAGGATGAAAACTCACACTCGTAACTCTACCAGTATGTCCTGTCAGGGTTGATATTAATGTAGCTGGTCTAGCATTCCATAATTTTACTGTACGATCCTCGCTAGCAGAAGCAAAAATTTTGCCATCGGGACTGAAAGTTACACTTTTGATAGCGCCACGATGACCGATCGCGCGATCGCGTTCTCTAACATGATAAATTGCCTGTTGTAGCCCCCTCGTTACTTGTATCTGTGTCTCATTGCTGGCTGATTTTTCTAATCCTTTGATCTGTTGTGCTGCTTGTAATGCTTTCAGCAGCGCCTCAAAAGGATCGGAAACTAAATCTGCTTTAGAGAATAAGGTTTGGAGGACTACTTGTTTTTCTGCTACTTCCTGTTGAGCTTTTTTTACTTGTAATTGTATCAAAGTTGCTGTGATCACAGAAATTCCTAAAACTATAGAACCGATAGTAATAATGCGGGTAGACTTGCGTTTGGATTGAGTTAATTTAACCTGCGCTTGTTGTTGAGCCAAAACTAAAATTTCATTCGCCTCTGCTAATATCTGACCTTCTTCTTCTTTGACGGCTAAAGCCTGTTGAACTTCTCGCTTTTCCCAATCCTGAGCCGCCGCTAAAAAGCGGTAATCCAGAGGACTTAAACTTTGATATTTTGCCCATTCCAGAGCTTCTTGCAGCGCATTTCCCCGTAGCAGCCGCGAATTATCCTCAAAATTGGCAGCATTCCAAGCATTAAAACTTTCCGCATAAGGGCGAAGCTTTCCCAACTGTTTATCCACCCATTCAAGATTGAAAACTTCGGCATAAATTCGGTTGTAAACTTTTAATTTGCCTTGATGCAGAACCACCAAACCTGAGAGGCGCAGCTCGGTTTGTTCCCGACTGCCATCAGTCCCTATTTCCCGCTGCAAGATTTGCTGGTAAAGCCCTAATAACTGGCCTGCTTTTTGCTGATTTCGCAAAATGCGATCGCGAATAGTTTTCAAATGTTCGGGCTCATCCTGAGACTCCCAATTCTCCACAATCCGCAACCGCACTACCTCTTCAACCGATCGCAAATTTCCCAATGCAGATTCCTCAAGCACCAACTTGCACAGCTTTTGAGTCAAAAAAGGTTGTCCACCTGTCCAATCTAGGATTTGGGCGATCGCACTTTCAGCATCACCAACTTGTCCCCGCCAACCATCAATCAAAGGCTGCACTTCATCAATTTTAAAGCCGCCTAAATTTATCGCCTTACCAATATTAAAAGGAGTTTGAGTTTTATCAGCAATCAAATCCGCCGGTGTCGCCACCCCCAACAGCGCAAAAGTCAAACGCCGGTATAAAAAATTGTCAACTCTTTGATTGTAAAACCAGCGAATCAGAGCAAAAAACTCATCCGTAGAAAAATTCATGCTCAAAACGCGATCGATCTCGTCAACAAAAATAACAATATTTGATTCTATCTCAACTAAAACAACTTCTTCAATAAACAAACTAAACCGCTGGAGAGGCGAAAACAAATCCCGGCGATCGCGCCACCAACTCCGCCAATTGATTTTATTACCTAGCTGACAGCTACTAACCAAAGAATTAACAATCCCCGCATACCACTTTTCGGGATTGACATCTTCCTTACCAATTCCAGTTAAATCGATAAAAGCACAAACAGTACCATCAGCTTGCAATCTTTGCATAGCCCGCACCCGCAAACTCGACTTACCCATTTGCCGCGAATTCAAAACGTAACAAAACTCACCAGCTTTCAAACTTTCGTAAAAGTCCAAGTCTGCTTGCCGCGTCACGTAACTAGACGCATCTGCTGGGAGACTCCCGCCAATCTGATATTCATAACTAACTGGAAATTCTTTCATCATTGCTTGCACCAAAATCAAAACTTGATTATACGATCGCTAACATGACTATTTAGAGATTTGCCAAAAAAACCTGACTTTTTCAGATTTTGATGATGCTTTGTCAGGCTGCACCTGATTTTTTCCTATAAATTCAGACACTCAAGCGCTCGACAGGTTCCGATAAGACCTGATTTTCTCACCATTGCAGTTGATAAGTTTTAGCACGAAACTGATAACATAAAGCAAAAAGTGCAGGACATAAATACAAACACTTATCGCTTTTAATTCAATCAATTTGAAACACAGGAGATTAATTATGAATACACCGCACTCTACAGGCGAAGCCTTGCCCGAACGTGAGAAAAATGTCGATGTTATTCGCGATATTTCGCGGGAGGATTTAGACGAAATGAAGGAGGAAATGAAGCTTTTTTCTAAGAGGGTTTTACAGCATCTGCCAACAGAAGAGCAGATTGCTAATATGGAAATCAGAAAGCCTGCCGACAGGCAGTTAACAGTTTACGTTCGGCAGGGTCGCATGGCTATTGAAAAAATGGCAAGCGATGCCGAGCAATTAAGCCCCGAAGAGGCAACTAATCTTTACTCTCAATTGCAACAAGCCGAACGTTCGCTCCTGAATTTAGGTGACAACAATACACCAACAAAAAGCTGCATAGGCACAGCAGAGGGTGAAAAACAAAAATGCCTACAAGATTGCAAAGGAAGTGGAAAAAAATTCTGTGGCTGTTATTTTAATTCCTTTCTTGCTAAAGCTAACTGCTTCATTCCAGGCAAAGATTAGACCTGTTTCTTGTTTCTCGCTCTCAGCAGCAATATCAAGGATGTAACTCTATCTGTAAGGTGCGCAGTGCGCACCCTACAAGGTCAATCGGTGCGCAATGCACACCTACTTTATTTCTTAGTCCGCGGAGGCGGACTTCGTTTGTATAGAAGCGGTTTCAACCGCCCATTCCGATCGCCCTTTTCACCCCAAAACACGGCAGAAATACTCGCGATACAAATTGCAGCGCGGCATCACATAATTGTTTTGCCGCCGCACAATTCCCATGCTGTGCAACTTATAAATTTGCATTGAATCCAATTCAACTGCTTCGGGGGAATTAACAACTTTTTTCAAAGCTAAAGCTAATTCAGGATTTTGTTGCAGAATTTCTAAATGTCTCCGCAAATGATTGCTGTAGATTCCAGATTCTGACGCCGCATTTTCTAATAGCTGAGTTAATGAGATTTTGCCACAACTTACCTCGTACATTGCCAATCTTACTAAATAAGGATGTCCGCCGATCGCACAAATCAACTCCCGCAATTGCCCCTCACCCCAATCCAAACCGTGCAAACGAGCTAAATCATAAATTTGCTGGCTCTCAAACTCCTGCAACTCAACTGGAACTCCCGCATTAAACGGCGATTGATTCATATCCAAAGGAATATAAACCTCAGTAGAATGCGCCATTACCAACCGCAGTTTTTGCCAAATATCAGAAATTTTGGCTTTTTCGTGCCAGCTTCGCAGCATCCCCAGAAAGTCTTCAACTACTTCTGTGTAGGGAAATATGCGATCGACTTCATCCAATCCCAACACTAGAGGAGTTGCTATTTCTGCCAGCAAATACTCTTCAAAGTATACCGTACAGTTATCGTTGCTGCCCAAAATATCCGTATCCCAATATTCATTTAACTTATTTTCTAACTTTAACTGCCGGCTGACCATCAAGCACAACCAGCGCAGAAATTTATCAAGATTTGTTAAGATTCCTCGATCGGCAGCGCTCAAATCTAAATAAACTGCATGATAATTTTCCCGAACAGCGCGAGCTAAAATCCGGTTCATCAGTGAAGTTTTACCCATCATCTCCGGTGCTTTAATCCGAATTAGAGAACCGGGTTTGATAACGGTTTCGCCGCAGAGAGAGTCGATGCTGGAACGCTCTATATAAAAAGGTGAATCTAATGCTACCGAACCTTCTGGAAACTGCAAATTTGCCACCGTCGGCAATGTTTGCAAAGGCAAATTTGCGTGCAGAGATTGACTTGGTTCTGCTTCATAAGCTCTCCTCAGCGCTTCTTTGAAGTTTTTCTTAGTAATTCTTTCTCCCAAAGCTTCAGAAAGCTTGTGCCACAATTTGTTACCGACATCTTTGTTGAGGTATTCAGCACTGTAGCCGTAAGTTTTGGCGATTTCATCGTAACTTTTGCCTTCCCAAGAACCTTGAAGGACTTTCATTTCGATGTCACTGAGATATTTGCCGGTGTTTTGAGCAAAAATGCGATCGGCTGATTCTTTGGTTTTGCTCCAAGAGAATTCTAATTCTGAGTTCATGATCTCGGCCGTGAGTACGTATATACGTAAGTATGCAGACTATGGCCAGAGAGGAGTTGTTCCTGAATGGAAAAAATTATGATTCGGCGGTTGAAACCGCGTCTACACAAACAAAGTCTGCCTCCGCAGACTAAAGAATAAATGAGTATTTAAGCCGGGTTTGGGATGACCCTGACTTTTTCCTATTTTAACTGATTTAAGCTGAGTTTTTACTGTCAATCCAGGTTGAAATACCTGATTTTATTCCCCTGGTCGGTTTTCTGCTTAGAAAATAAGCTGGTTTTGAAGCAAGTTGATTGTCGATCGCAATTACAGAAACCCGATCGCACTAACCAAAGCCAAACCTCGCAAACACCAGGGTAAAAGGATAAAGATTATGGCTGCTACGATTACCGTCAATAGCACAGATGACTTGAATACCAGGAATGCCGTCATCTCCCTCAGAGAGGCAATTCTGGTTGCTAATGGCACTCTCAATTTTGCTGCTTTGACAGTGGCAGAACAAGCGCAAATTAACGGCACTGTCGGTACTGGTGCCGATCGCGACACGATCGCGTTTAATATCGGGGCGATCGGTTCTCAGCAATTAATTCAGCCTTTATCCGCACTGCCGCAAATTTCCGATCGAGTTGTCATCGACGGTTGGAGTCAAGGCGGCGCGGGCTATAACGGTTTGCCACTGGTGGAACTCAGCGGCAACCTCCCCGGATTTGGGATGGTCGGACTTGATATCACTGCTGGGAACAGTACCGAGCAAGGTTTAGCCATCAACAGATTTTACTTGGCAGGTATACGCTTGCAAACCAATGGCGGCAACGAGATCCTCAGCAACCACATCGGCACGGATCTCGCGGGTACGGTCGATCGGGGCAACCGCAGGGGGATCTGGATTGATGGCGTTCCAGATAATCGGATCGAGAACAACTTAATCTCTGGCAACGACAATTTAAATGTCGGGGTTGGCATCGAGATTTCCGGTATCGCTGCGCGCAACAACCAAGTAATCCGCAACCGTATTGGCACTGATATTACGGGTACTATTGCGATCGGCAACTACGATGGCATCAGCATCCGCAATGCACCTGAAAACTTGATTCAGGACAACCTAATCTCTGGCAATGTGGGCATCAGTAGCGGAATTTTGATTAACGGCCCAACTGCCAATCAAAATCGAGTTGTCGGCAACCTCATCGGCACTGATATCACGGGTAATGTAGCGTTAGGAAACAGTGTCTATGGCATCTCTATTGGCAGCGCTTCTAACAATATTATCGGCGGAACGACTCCTCAAGAACGCAATATCATTTCTGGCAGTCAGACTGCGGGTATTGCTTTTCTACAAGCGCCTGGTTCAACCGCTGTACCTGCGACAAACCGAGTTGTCGGCAACTATATCGGCACAAATATCAGCGGTACTGCCGCTTTGGGAAATACGCTCGGCGTCGTAATCGCTGTTGGCGAAAGCAACATCATCGGTGGCACGACACCGCAAGAACGCAATGTCATTTCCGGCAATCAAATGGGCGTCTTATTCCTCGGCAACGAGGTCACTAACAACCGCGTTATCGGCAATTATATCGGCGTAGATGTGAACGGCAATACAGAATTGAACAACAACGGAAGCGGCGTTACCATCCAAGACCGGAACAACACCGTCGGCGGCACGACGGTTGGAGCGCGGAACG
>JAJAYT010000640.1 GCA_026786085.1 Microcoleus sp. CAN_BIN18
TCCCGAACACAGATTTTATGCGAGCAGTTCAGGTAACTGATACTGAACCAATTGTAGAAATCAATAAAAAAACTAAACAAGGAAAAACTGTAGTATTTAATTTACCTGTTGCCGTTGAGGTGATGGTTTCTAGTATATTTTCAGATATGAGAGCTAAGTATAGAGCTTCTCTTTATGTGGAGATGGTGCGGAATATTAACACAGAATTTACCCTCAGCATCAATTCCGAAATGCTATCTTGGTTTCGTCACAACCAAAATATGAGAATTCCCTTCACAAATATAGATGAACTTTTGAATATTTGTCAAGAATTTGCTATAGATCAGTGGGATGCAGAACAATTATACTGGCAAGATATTAAGAATAATCCTAATGCGGGAGAGAAAAACTTGGAATTTAGTAGCATTCGCAGTTTCTATTCTCAAGAGTGTGTTTACAGCTTGAGAGTTGGCTGGGCTAGCGGGATGCTTGGCACGACTGTTAACTTATGTCTGGATGAAGAACTGGTGGAAGAAATTCGCGATACTTGTGGAATTCCTGCCCCAGGTTATGAAGCCCCAAAGTCGAGGCGGACAGTTGTCGATCCTAATGGGGAAATTAAGTTTGTACCGGGATGGGTAAAATTTAAGGTTTTATAAAGCTCATGCTAATTAGATCGACATGGACATTAACTGTATCGGCTCCCACTGTTTTACCCCGTGCTTATGGGTTAGAATTAGTCAAGGAACTGCACCAAAAACTGGGCTTAGAAATAGGATACGAACATATTCCAGCAGTCAGCTACTCTGGGATAATCGGTCATTGTTTTTACTCTCAATATTTTGTAACTTTTTTACCTGATGAGTTTTACAGTTTCTCGCTTTGTGGACTAAGTGAAGTGGCTTCAAAGGCGATCGCATCTTTGGAACTGTCCCCAACGCTAGAATTTTTGGGTGCAAAATTCGATTTAGTCGATCGACAAAATGAAATCACCACCTACGAACAGCTTTACACCAGCTTAGTCGCCAACGAGCCCGAACCGATTCGCCGCTTCAACTTACAATTTATTACTCCAACTGCTTTTGCACAAGAACGGCTGCACTTATCCTTACCCGTTCCTAATTTAATGTTCCGCAGTTGGTTGCAGCGGTGGAATCACTTTGCTCCTGTTTATCTAGGAAGTGATGACTTAATTGCTTATTTGGGAAGTGCAGTTGCTATTCAACATCATCAAATTAAAACCCGCTGCTTTAATTTACCCAGAGTTTATATCAATGGATTTGTTGGCAATGTCAAGTTACAACTTTCTTATCGTACTGATGCTTTATTGGCGAATGTGGCGAATTTATTGATTCAATACAGTCAGTATGCAGGTACTGGAATTAAAACCCGTTTAGGAATGGGTCAGACAATTATCAACTTAGTAGATAAAACAGGAAACCATCAATGAGTCAAACTAAAATTATCACATTCCTCGGAAAATACACAAGTCAAACCAGCTATAGTTACAAGGATCAGCATTATGTTGGTGAAGTTTTTGCCCAAGCATTGCGCCAATTTTGTGAATACGACACTATGTTGGTATGCGTAACGAAAGAAGCTAAAGAGAAGACTTGGCCTGTACTGGAAGCATTGCAAGACCCGCGCATTCAGGCAGTTGATATCCCCACGGGAAGAACTACTGAGGAAATGTGGGAAACTTTCAAAACTATCACTCAGTATGTTGATGAAGGGGATTTCGTGATTTTTGATATTACTCACGGACTGCGTTCATTACCATTTTTGGTATTTTTATTTGCGGCTTATCTGAAGGCTGCTAAGAATGTTACGATCAAAGCGATTTACTATGGTGCGTTAGAATTAAGTGACAGGAATAGTAATTTGCCCGCACCAGTTATTGATTTGTCAGAGTTTGTATCGATGATTGATTGGCTGACAGCGACTACTCGATTCGTTGAAATGGGAGACGGGCAAGCATTAGCTAGTTTACTTAAAAGTGCTATACCATCGAGTGTTGAACTGCGCGACGATCCATCTACTCGACCAATTAAAGACAATCTTAAAAAATCGGCTGAAGCAATTGAGAATATTTCCCTAGCTTTAAGTGTAACTAGACCAATTGAGACAATGCGATCGGCTACTGAGTTAGAAGAAATTCTCAAACAAGCTGCACCAAGTTTTGCCGATCGAGCTAAACCGTTTTCACTTTTATCAGACAAGGTAGTTCAAGAGTACGGACAATTTGCTCTACCAAATCCAACAGATGAAGCAACATTTAGCGAGAATCTACTGCTGCAATTTCAGATGGTTAAATGGTACATTGACCGAAATCAATTGGTACAAGCAGTTACTTTGGGACGTGAGTGGTTGGTTTCTATCTTAGCGCTGCGATTTGATGAACCCATGTTCGATCATCCAAAAGGCCGTAAGTATGTAGAAGCTGCTCTCAACAACGCAGTTGAAAAGAATAAACCCAATCCTCGTCCTCCTCTTGATAGCCGTTGCAATGAAAAGTTTGCAGCTTTGCCAGAAGCAGATGAACTTGCTAGTGTCTGGAATCAAATGACTGAATTACGTAATGATATTGCTCATGTTGGCATGAATCTGAAACCTCAAGATGCAGCCAAGCTTAAAAAGAAGGCTTCATCACTCTATCCTCGACTGCAAAAGCTTGGAGAAAGCTTACTGCCGCAACAATAAACTGTGAAGTAAATATTATTTTTGCCGATCGCACCCTCCAATCCTCCATCTCGTCAAGGCCGATCGCCCTTTCCCATGCTAAAATTAGCTCAACAAACAAATACAAAACCTAAATTTAGGAGTTTATGATGCCTTTTAGCGCTTATAAAACAGTCGGTTCAGTCCTCAAAGAATTTCAGATCACCTATACTGAATCCAATTTTATAGTAGAAACAGAGTTTCATGTTTCTGACTATTTTCGAGAAGATTTAGAATTTACAATGCGAGAAGGAGTGGTTGATAATTCTGAATTTGCAGTTTGTGAAAATTTGATTTATCCAGTTATCAAAGAAGTTTGGAAGTGCTATTACAGCGGGTTTGTTTTGTGGAGCCATCAGTCTCTTACCTACGACCAGTATCTTTCTGGATTTCCTGAATATATTTTGGCTAAACGTTCTATTTTAGGAAAAATTGTTTTTGATAAACCTTATTTTATGATAGTTGAAGCTAAACAAGATAACTTTGAAAATGGATGGGCTCAGTGTATTGCGGAAATGATTGCCGCACAACGACTGAATGAAAAATTAGAGCAAGATGTTTTTGGGATTGTTTCTAATGGAGATGTTTGGCAATTTGGTAAACTTAAAGGCAACTTTTTTACTAAAAATAAACAGTCTTACTTGATTGACGATTTAAACAAGCTTTTTGCGGCGATTAACTATATTTTTCAAGAATGTGAATTGCTGCTGAATGCTGAAATATCATGTCAGAATTGAAAGGTAGCAGGTGTATTTAATTAGGAATGGCGAAAATGACTTAAGTAGCCGACGGAATCAAATAAAATATTATAAAGCGTAAAATGTGTGGAGTGATTCGCTGTCCCCATAATATCGATCGCCCCACCGCACACATCCCACCAAAAGCGATCGCCCTTCACATCGCATAAGGCTAAACTAATCTAAGTTTTACCATAAAAATTTCTCCCCGTTCATGAACATCGCCTACCTAGTCAACCAATACCCCAAAGTCAGCCACAGCTTCGTCCGCAGAGAACTCCTAGCCGTCGAAACCTACGGCATCAAAGTCGGGCGTTACTCCATCAGATCGTGCGAATCCGAACTCGTAGACGGCGCAGACAAACAAGAACAAGAATTGACCAAAGTCATCTTAGGAGTTGGCGTACAGGGCTTAGCGTGGGGTTTACTCCGCGTTGCCGCAACTAGACCAATTCGATTCCTGGAAGCTTTGCGGTTAATGTTCAAAGTTGGCTGGCATTCAGAACGCGGGATTTTGCTGCATCTAGCTTATTTAGCAGAAGCTTGCATTCTTTTAAATTGGTTTGCAGAAGCGGGTATAACACACGTTCACGCTCACTTCGGCACAAATTCCACAACTGTTGCAATGCTGTGCCGCGTGCTGGGCGGCCCTACTTACAGTTTCACCGTTCACGGCCCCGAAGAATTTGATAAAGCTACACTTCTTTCCTTAGATGAAAAAATTAAACGATCGACCTTTGTAGCGGCAGTTAGCTCCTTCGGCAAAAGTCAGCTCTTTCGGTGGTGCGATCGCACTTATTGGTCAAAAATCAACGTCATACACTGCGGTGTCGATGCTGCATTTTTAGCCGCACCGCACGTCCCCATACCCGCAGCACCCCGCCTAGTTTGTGTTGGCCGGCTCAGCGCACAAAAAGGTCATTTGCTACTGCTAGAAGCCGCCAGCAAGCTAGCAGTTCAAGGCTTAGAGTTTAAATTGGTATTTGTCGGAGACGGGCCGCTGCGAGCTGAGATTGAACAACAGATTGCACAACTCGGCCTGCAAAATTATATAGAAATTACCGGCTGGGCTAGTGGCGATCGAGTTCAGCAAGAAATTTTAGCTTCCCGCGCAATGGTATTGCCGAGTTTTGCTGAAGGTTTACCCGTCGTAATTATGGAAGCCCTCGCTCTCAATCGGCCCGTAATTAGCACCTATGTTGCCGGCATCCCCGAACTCGTAGAACCAGGCGTTTGCGGTTGGTTAGTTCCTCCCGGTTCCGTAGAAGCATTAGCCGTAGCAATGCGCGCGGCATTGGAAGCACCTTTGGAACAGTTAGAAGAAATGGGGAAAATAGGAGCCGAACGGGTTGCTCAACAACATAATGTTGATATAGAGGCAAAGAAATTAGTGGCACTATTTCAAGCATCTATTGAACAATCATCATAAGATAAAAAGACCGGGCGGTTGAAACCGCGTCGATACAAACGAAACCCGCCTCCGCGGGTTAAAGACCAGGCGATTTCAACCGCCGAATTATCTTCAGTCCGCGGAGGCGGACTTTGTTTGTGTAGACGCGGTTTCAACCGCCGTCCTATCTTCTGCGGGCGATTTGTAACTTTTTAAGGAATAGCAACCGATCGCAATAATCGATCGACAATCGTCTTAGCCCTTCTTCCCCCCGCCGGAATCAAACGGTGAGAAAGTACGTGCGGGGCCAAATATTTCAGATCGTCAGGAGTCGCATAATCCCGGCCATCCATAAATGCCAAGGCCTGGGAAGCCCGGTACAAAGCCACTGCACCCCGGGGACTGACGCCCAGAGTAATTTCTTCATCATCGCGAGTCGATCGCACCAAATCCACAATATACTGTTTCAAAGAGCCTTCCACCTGCACAGCAGCGCACAAACGGCGCAATTCCTGCACTTCTTCCAAAGAAATACAAGGCTGCAAATCCTCAACAGCAAAAGGATCAGACAGCCGTTCCAACATTTGCAACTCTTCCAACGCAGCGGGATAGCCCAACGTCAAAGACAAGGTAAATCGATCCATCTGCGCTTCCGGTAACGGAAAAGTGCCTTGATATTCGATCGGGTTTTGAGTCGCAATCACAAAAAACGGCGCTGGAACATTCCGAGAAACTCCGTCTACCGTCACCTGCTTTTCTTCCATCACTTCCAGCAAAGCTGATTGAGTTCGCGGTGTCGCCCGATTGATTTCATCGGCCAGCAAAACATTCGCAAAAACTGGGCCTGGCAAAAACTCAAACTTGCCGCTGCTAGGATTCCAAATATTAGTACCGGTGATATCTGTCGGTAACAAATCGGGAGTGCACTGAATCCGCTGAAACTTCCCATCGATCGATCGCGCTAAAGACTTCGCCAACAGCGTTTTTCCGACACCAGGTACATCTTCCAGCAGCGCGTGTCCGCCGGAAAGCACGGCTACTAGCACCAAGCGAATAGCATCCGCTTTGCCGACAATCGTCTTGCCTAGATTTTGTTTGAGCCGCTCAATATGTTCTCTCATATCCCTGATTTCTAATTGTAAAATGCGATATAACTTTAGCTCCCGGACTTCTTTGAAAAGTCAAGAATTTGGGTATTTTGTGTTTTTAGGTTAGCTTACTTAACACATTTCTAGCAACATCACAGTCTGCCTGAATTTGAGTTTTCAGAGCATCCAGAGAAGCGAACTTTTGTTCGGGTCGCAAATACTCTACCAAACTTGCGCTCAAGGTTTGACCGTACAAATCTCCAGACCAATCTAACAGGTGAACTTCTACAGTGAGTTGCAGGCCGTCTACCGTCGGGCGACAGCCAACATTCATTACCCCACTTAGAATAGATAAATCTGATGCTTTGCGACCGATGAGAGATTGAGGATTTTTCCACTCATAGGAAGAACTTGGATCTTTGATTTCTCCAGCTTCACTCTTCGATAACATACTGACCAATACTTGCACTGCGTATACGCCAAAACGCGGCAAAAACTTTTCGGGTGGTAATTCGATATTAGCGGTGGGAAATCCGATCGTCCTACCCAGCCGCTGTCCGCCAACCACAGTCCCGACCAAACTGTAAGGTCGCCCCAGCAACTTATTCGCTCTTGTGAGGTCGCCGGATGCTAAACCTTCGCGGATGGCGGAACTGCTGATGCGATCGCCTTCAGCGCAATTGTACAGGGGGGCAAGAGTAACATCAATGCCGTAGCTAGAGGCGATCGACTGCAAATCCACAGCCGTCCCAGCGCGTCCCCGTCCGAACCGAAAATCTAGCCCCACACTAATTCGACTCGCTTGCAGTTGTCGCACCAGAATTTCCTCGACAAACTCCGAAGCAGTCAAAGCGGCCAATTCTCGCTCGAACGGCAGCAGCACTAATTGCTCAACGCCCATTGCTTCGAGCAATTCTACCTTTTCTGCCAGAGGTGTCAGCAGTTTTTTGGGTTGACCTGTAAAAAATTCTTGGGGGTGGGGATCGAATGTCACGACAGTGCTGTAAAGCCGATCGCCCGCAGCAGCATCACGACCTGAGAGGCTGTTGCCCGCCGAGTCCCTGGTCTGCGAGCTAATCGAACCATCGAAATTATGACGGTTGTAGGCTCTATCAAGCGGTGCTGCTGAGTCGTTGTCGCAGGTCGCCAGATGTTCGCTTTCCAAATTTTCATCTTTGCCAGCGTTTGAGGGCCAGCTTTGATCCGTCTCCGAAACCGTCCCAGAAGTTGGAATGCGCGATCGATTTAAAATTGGCTGCACGACTTGTCGATGCCCTAGGTGTAAACCATCAAAGTTTCCCAAGGCAACCGAAGTTGGAGTCAGAGCAGCGTTACAAGAAGAAGTTACCCACACGCTTAAGATTTTGACATACTTAGCCAGATTGCGATCGCCAGTCGATTTTAGATTTTAGATTTTAGATTTTAGAATTGACTCCACAGATGCCATCTCGGAGTTTGAACTTTGGTCTAAATTTTTTTGTTTTCCATGACTTAAGCCGGGGCTGATGCCTGTCTTTGAGGTGAGACCTAACTTAAATTTTAGATTTCAGACCTCAAGATTTCAGAACAATTCAGAACCATCTGGCAATCTCAAATCCATCAGACAGGCACTTGAGGCGCTGTCACAGGCGCTTCAGACACATCGTTATGAGGAGGCAGCAACTGTAACGACAAACCTTCCCGCGCCATCAAACTGTTCGGGAACCTTTGAGCGACTTGCTCTCCCACCTTGTCTAAAAACTCGTCATTGTGCTGCGGGTCGTGGTGAAAAATCACCAACTTTTTGACATTAGCCGCATGAGCCACCTTCACCGCTTCCTGCCAAGTCGAATGTCCCCAGCCAACCCTGCTGTTCTTCTCCGCATAATACTCCTCATCGGTGTAAGTAGCGTCGTAGATCAGCACGTCAGCATCCCGAGCCAAAGACAGCACATTTTCGTCCAAGCGATCGGGAAAATGTTCAGTATCAGTCACGTAAGCAGCCGAATACCCCCGCCAGTTCACGCGGTAGCCTACAGCTTCTCCGGGATGGTTCAACAAAGCAGTTTCCACCTTAATCTCTCCGATTTCCAGCGGTTCGCCCACTTCAATATCGTTAAATTTCAGGTCTGCCCCCATAATTTGCAGGGGCACCGGAAAATTGGGGTGCAGCATCTGGTCGTTGAGCCGCTGCTGGATAGTAGCCTTATTGGGAGGAGGAGCCACAGCCCCATAGATGTGAAAACAATTGCCCTTGACAAAAGCTGGGATAAAAAATGGGAATCCTTGAATGTGATCCCAGTGAGAGTGAGTAAAAAACATATGAGCTTCTACGGGCATCTGCGACAGGAGAGTTTGTCCCAAAACCCGCAATCCAGTACCGCCATCGAAAATTAGGCGGCTGTCACCCACTCGCATTTCTATACAGGGCGTATTGCCCCCGTAACGTACTGTATCAGCTCCGGGAGAGGCTATGCTACCTCTAACGCCCCAGAAGTGAACCGTGAATTGGTTTTGCATACTAGACATGGGTTTTCCTGCAAGATTACTCCGGCGAGCCATCGGTAAAATGTTTACATATTGGTAAGGGTTTGATCGCACAAACCCTTACTGCTATCATATTCGGTCGATCGACCATAGTATCCAAGCGCCGGGGCGGGCTTACGCCGAAATCTGGCTGATATTGCCGATCGGGCGCGACAGTTCCTGCCCCTACCAGAATTACGGCTAATCTACCGGACTAGATCTGATCCTATTAATTCAGAAATCTTAGCAGTTTCGGAATGATCCTGCTATTTATTATCAAAGAATACTTTCTGGATTCTCCGTCGGTTCGGAGGTTGCGGTGCGTCCAGCTAGCTATGCCCGCTGCCAACCCAACCTCATCTGACACTCCAGGGCTGCGAGTTGCCTGGCCTGCGGATCACAGGGTGAATTTTCGACTCGCATTTCTCGGCGGACGAATTCAAGCACTCAAAAGCCCCCAAATTTCTGAAAGTTCAAGTTTTTCGGGTTTTCGCCCGGAACCCCAACTCCGATCGACCTTCTCAAAAGTTATCCATAAATATTCGCAATTCACTTATCGTGCTTTTCTAAACTATCTTCACTTGCGCTATTTTAGGTAATGATTGCTTAGAATTTGGCGAAGTTATGATACTGACTACGAGTTTAAATTTCAGCTATCATAGAGTATAACATTCTTGTTTGCCCAGAATCTAAATCAGTGCCAAATATGCCTGAATAATTTTAAGTTATTTCTCGAAAAAAGTAACTATGAATCAATTTAAAAAAACTACAACCAAGCTGAATCAAACGGTAGTGAAAGAGTCCGTTAGCGAAGCCCGCCCCTACGGGGGCTACGCCAACGAAGAGGATCGCACTTTACAACTCGGTCAGATCCCTTTCAACGAACTCTCCTTAGAAATAACCGATGCCCCAGCTTTGAGAGAACTTAGTCGGGACGATCGCCCGCAGGAAACCCCAAGGACTGTCCAAAAAAGACGCGGGAGGGTTGATGGCAAGACCTCCAAGGCCCGATCGCCTGTGGTTTCTACCGTTTTGCTCAAGTGGCTGCTAGACCGTTTGAGTCGATCGAAAGGTTGGCTGGCAGTTGTGACTCTGGTAGGAGTTTGGGGATGGTGGAACAGTCAGTTACTGTTTTCGACAGGGCTGGGGATAACAGCGATGATGCTGGTTTACCGAGGGCAGTCGCGTCCCGGGCAATTGCTGCGAGAGCAAATCGAGCAATTTTGGGAGGGGCCGAACCGCCGATTTGTTTTAGCGGTGGGCAGTGGCGGCATGATCACCTTGGGCACTTACATGAGTTTGGCGATTTGGGCGGACTCAGAGAGCCACTGGATGGCTGTGAGCGCAATTTTGCAGAATTTTGGTACGATCGCGATTGTAGGACTGTTGCTGCGGCAAGCATTAAATCTCGGGGTCTCACAAAATGAAGCAGTGCTCGATCGCCTCCTATCAGATTTGACTGATGCAGACCCCGTGAAGCGTTTGATTGCAGTGCGACAAATGACCGATTTGGTGAATAACGGTGGGTTTGGGGCTTTTCGTTCTGTCAAAAGTTCGTTAGCGAAGCCCTCGCAGAGGATCGCCCGAAACCGCGCTGCCGAGTGCTTTCGTCTGATGCTGAGTCAGGAACCCGAAGCTTTAGTCCGAAATGCCCTTCTTGAAGGTTTGCAGACTTGGGACAATACTTATGGCATTACCTTAAAATCCAAAAATAAAGTCATCGACTATTAGCTGACCGTCAAAAGCATAAAAAGTAATTCGATGAATATTCGGAGCTTTTACACGCAGGGGAGCACTAGGGGCGATCGTAGAATTAGACCCTGCCAGATTGGGCGCGGGCATTTCATCTTGAACAATTGGGTTCCCGTCGATGTCGCAAGCAGATAAAACAGTTCGTCGCGAACTGGTGACAAGTCCTGACACGCTGCGGACGGGATACTTGAAACTTACTTCTATCAGTCCGCTTTTTGGAGCTCCCATTAACACTGTTGCCCCAGAACCAGTGAAAAATGCTGGATTTGAAGGTTGGATGGCGACGGTATTGGCAAAAGTTAGGCCCCAATGTGCAAACTGGTCTTGTACGAGTTCAAAGCATTTCAAGTCTTCTAGAGCTAGGCGGACGATCGCCGGTACGGTAGCGCCCGATCGCATATCTAACCCAGAGCCCGATCGTTCGGGAGTGGCGACTAAAGACTTTTTACCGTTCAAATCCATGCTTCGACAAGCAGTATCAAATTCTGCAAACCCATCCGATTGAAGACTTTTTGCGTCAACCATAAAACCTTCTCGATCCCGTTTTCTGAGCAGTTGCATTTTTAGTAGAGCTCCCTGCGATTACTTTTTTCTGGTGTTTTGGAATTTCTAATGGCGAGGCGAGGAAAATTGCCAAACCTGCAATTAGGAATCAAAAACCGATCGCCCGCCCTCCAACAACGACTTTCGGCCTTAAAAGGCAATGTTCCGCAAAATATGATAATTAATTATTTGTGATTTGCCACCAACCTGCCGCCTGCCTGAAAGCGAGATATCATAATCCTGCTTTCCGAGTGCCTGCTTTCCGGGTCGGCGAACCGACTCGGCTCTGTTGAGGGGTCTTACCCATCACTTTGCTATTATCTCCGATCGGCGGTAGGCAAGCAAGGGTGAAGATAACTACACACCCGAACTCCCCAAATCGCAAAACTTAGTTCCTGTCTGTAGTTTCACGCTTCAGTTGTACTAAAATAGATTTAAATCAATACTTAATCTTTACAAAAAGTCCGCTAGCTTTGCAACTTTTTTAAATAGAGACGGGCGGCGGACGAAAATCTACAATCTAATAGCGATTGAGGCTTATTTATGTTTGTTCCCCTCGGTTTCGGTCAGCGATCGATAGTTACTTCGATCGGCAGAATGGTTTACTACACTGCTGAAAAAATGCCTTGGATCGGATTGCCGACCTCAACGACGGAAAATAAACCGAATTTGGTATTTTTTCACGGTTTTGGGGGCGGGTCAAGTGCCTACGAATGGTCGAAAGTTTATCCGGCTTTTGCGGCAGAATATCGAATTTTAGCACCTGATTTAATCGGTTGGGGGCGATCGGAACATCCGCCGAGAAATTATCAGGTCGAAGATTATATCACAACTTTGATTGAATTTCTCGAAAAAACTTGCGAAAGTCCGACAGATGTGATAGCTTCTTCGTTAACGGGGGCGATCGCGATCCGATCTGCGATCGCCCGTCCCGATCTCTTCAAATCTCTAATTTTGACCATACCAAGCGGTTTATCCGACTTCGGACAAAATTACCGCAACAGTTTCTTCGCTCAGCTAGTCAACACTCCGATTTTAGACCGATTGCTCTACAGTACCGGAATCGCCACAGACGGCGGCATCCGCAGCTTCTTAGAACAGCGCCAATTTGCCGATTCCCGCCGCGTTTACCAAGAAATTGTCGATGCTTATCTCGCATCCGCCTTAGAACCAAATGCAGAATATGCCGCCCTGTCTTTTGTGCGCGGAGATTTATGCTTTGATTTGTCGCTATACATCACTCAACTAACAACGCCGACAGCGATTATTTGGGGAGAAAAATCACAGTTTACCAGCCCCGATATCGGGCAGCGGTTGGCAAATCTCAACCCCGAAGCAATCAAAGTTTTTCAATCTTTGGAAGACGTAGGTTTGACTCCGCAGCTAGAAATTCCCGCAGTCACGATCGGCCTAATTCGACAATATTTAAGGTTGCTTTCGGAAGGGTAAAGAAGTTCGGCAGCGGATTATGTAACGGATGTCACGGATGTCACGGATAGAGGTTCCAAGTTCGAGGGAAGAAGGAAGATTAATTCCCCACTACCCATAGATGTCAACTTAATCCTAAAGACCTCTGTATCTCTCGTTTGTATCCAAGTCTAGATCCCCCTAAATCCCCCGAAAGCAAGGGGGACTTTGAGAGCTTTCTTGTCCCCCCCTTCTTAAGGGGGGCTAGGGGGGATCTAGACTCTGCTAGAAGCGAGATTTCTGATCGATTTTAGTCTTAAATTGACACCAATGCCCAATCCCTCCGCTTCGCTTCGCCCAATCCCTCCGCTTCGCTTCGCCCAATGCCCAATGACTAATCTTTAACTCGCACGTCGATGACGCTGGCGTTGAAAATGTATTTTTTGCCTTCAAGTTCTAGGGTAGTGCCAATTTTGACCTTGGTATTTCCTAAAACCGGGCCGTTTTCAGTAATTTGACCTTTTCCTTCTAGGGTAAACATCATATTTCTGCTGAAGGATTCTTCTTCTCGGGGATCGGGGAGAGCTTTGAGGGTACCGTTGGGCTGGGGAACTGCGAGGGTTCTGGTGATTGTTTTGACGGATTTGATCGTAATCTGACCGGAGGGCTGGTTGCGGATCACTACGTTGATTTTATCGCCGGCTTTGAACAATTCTGGAAAGTTGGTGCCTTTGAGTCCGATCGCAATTGCATCGATCTCTACAGGTTTCATACTCTGGCCGCCGACTTGGGCGACGGAACCGCCGGATGTGCCGGGAAAGAAGAAGATTCCGACTGCAACTAACAGTACGATGAGAGCGGCACCTACGTCTAGGATGCTGAGTTTGCCGAACAGTCGGCCTTGAGAATCCAAAATTTTCATAAATCGCCTATAAACTGACAGCGACAGGAGTATCTGTACAAGCTAAGAGATATTACCACATAGGAGGCCCAAAATCCGCAGGACTTGGGCGCGATCGGCAGAAGGTACTTGACGGCGGTTGGTTGATTTGCCCGATCGCCCGGGAGCTCGTGGCGCGGTGAAAAATTGGCAACAAGTTAAAATAGCAACTAAGCAGCATCAAATTTAGTCTGACTATTGAGTGACTTTTGACGTTTTTCCTAAAATAAAGAAGACCGGGCGGTTGAAACCGCGTCTATACAAACAA
>JAJAYT010000641.1 GCA_026786085.1 Microcoleus sp. CAN_BIN18
CACGCCCATCAAGATAAACGGCAAAGCTCCCGACAGAACCCATAAAAGCAATTCCGCTCGGTATTCGACCATATAAGCGTAGTAGGTAACTAGCAAAGTTTTAGCAATTCTGATGATTTTTTTCATATATGCAGAAGGAAGTTCGGCAACGGATTATGTAACGGATGTAACGGATGTAGGGTGTGCACTGCGCACCGGTTGAGTTTGTGACTAACTAACCGTACTGGGGTTTGTCAAGGGAAAAATTCTTAATTTGCGATCGCACATTCTACCCGAATCGTACCCTGTAATAACTCATTACGTACCCTCATCAATCGGTGCGCATTGCGCACCCTACAGCTCGTCAATCGGTGCGCATTGCGCACCCTACAGCTCGTCAATCGGTGCGCATTGCGCACCCTACAAACTGCTGAATTTATCGTGATCTAGAACAGTCTGGAAGAAGAGAAAGTTACACTTTTCCGGTGCGAAAAACTCGACCGATAACCTCTTCAATTGGCGGATCAGTAACAGTCAAATCTATTACTTCCAACTCCGCCAACATCTTCGAGACGCTCCCTGTTAGCTCGTCTCTTTTTACCAAAAATCGTACTGAATTCCCCTCAATAGATTCTACCTCGCCGTAAGCAAAAGCGTGATCTTTTGGCAGCGGATGAGCTAATTCTACCTGAACTTGCCGATAAGGTGCAAATCTATCGAGCAATCCGTCCAAACTGCCATCATAGACTAATTGCCCTTCATGGATTAACAAAACTCGCTTGCACAAAGCAGTAATGTCAGCCATATAGTGACTTGTCAACAGCACCGTTGCTTGATAGCGCTCGTTATATTCTCGTAAAAATTGTCTGACGCTAAACTGTGCGTTGATATCCAAACCTAACGTCGGTTCATCTAAAAATAATACCTCTGGTTGGTGCAGTAGCGCCGCCATGAATTCAGCTTTCATGCGTTCCCCCAAAGACAGCTTTCGTACCGCCTGATTTAGCTTGCCTTCTAGTGACAGCATTTCTGTCAATTCTCCGATTCGTCGCCGATAATCTGCATCGGGAATGCCGTAGACTGCGGCATTGATTCGCAGAGAGTCGAGCACGGGTAAATCCCAGATTAACTGCTGTTTTTGCCCCATCACTAAGGTGATTCTTTGCAGAAAATCGGCTTCGCGGCGAAAGGGAGTTCGATCGCACACACTGACAGTACCACCCGACGGATAAATTAAACCAGTCAGCATTTTTAGTGTCGTAGTTTTGCCCGCGCCGTTAGCACCTAGAAACCCGACAACTTCTCCGGGTTCAATACTGAAAGAAACGCCCTCAACTGCTTTTACATTGCGATAAGTGCGGTTAAAAAAGTGACGCACTGTTCCTTTAAGTCCCGGTTCTTTAATGGCGATGGGATAAACTTTGCTCAAGTCTTCAACTAAGATAATTGGCATCGGCTCAACTTTTAACTTTTATTTTAATTTGCGATAAGTAGGTAGGTACAAATAAACATGACATGGGGAGGGCGGGTTTTGGACTCATCAACTGGTTTATATCAGGGATTTTTAGCTAAACCCGCCCCTACAATATACTATGTTTTTGTGGCAATGACTTACTTATTGCGATCGGGCTTGTGTCAAGATGGAACAAGCTGTAGAATATTCCAGGATATCCATTACCACATCGCACAAAACTTACAACTATGGTACTCACCCCAAATCTTTCAGGCATCCCTCGTTTGGTAGGAGATAATTCTCCTGAAAATATTACACTCGCACCGGGACAACTTGCTAGTTTTCCTGGAGGAATTTGGATGCTGGGCGGCAATGATACTGTCAGGGGCTCGTCAGATGCAGAAAAGATTTTTGGCAACGATGGTAAAGACAGTCTGTTAGGCGGTGTCGGCAATGATTCTATTTACGGTGGCAAAGATGATGACGATGTTTTGGGAGAAACAGGCGACGATTTCTTGACAGGAGATAGAAATAGCGATTTCCTGGATGGCGGTGCGGGAAATGATTTACTGCGCGGCGGACAAGGTGTTGATTTGTTAGTTGGCGGTGACGGTAATGATACTTTAATTGGCGACAGAGATGTGGATATTTATAAAGGAGGAGCGGGAAGTGATGTGTTTGTTTTTCGAGTCGATCAAGCTGGAATCAGAGTAGTTGGAATTGAACTTCCTGACGCGGTAATTGTGGACTTTGATAAGTCTAGCGATTCGATTGGAATTAGTGTACCATTTACTAGCAATAATATCTCATTTGAACAGGTAAGTTATAGCTTAAACGATCCGAGACTGCTGCTGCTAGATCCTGCAACTATATCGGGGGGAACGAGTTTGTTAGCCAAGGGTGGCATCTCGCAGCGAAGTCTCGATCCAGATGGTAACGGCCGCGTTGAAGCTACTAATATTAGATTCGGTGTTACTAATGCTTTGTTAGGAACTGTGTTGAATGTCACCCCGGCCGATTTAACTGGTCGTTTGGTTAATGCTAGTTCTCTGTTGTAATTGGTAGGTCTGGGGTGCGAATTACGCACCTTATTAATTATCTAACTTACTGTCAAAACGGCTCGATAGCGCACTTTATTGTCGCGGACTTTTTGGATTGCTTCATTCGCTTGGGCGATCGCAAAAACTTCGACAATCGGCTCAATCGCAAACTTATTTGAAACTGACAGCATTTCATTAATCATAGCGCGACCGCCAATCGGAGAAGCCGTAATTCGGCGACGCTTCGCCAGCAGCGAAAATAACGGAATACTCAAAGGTTCGTCGGGAACTCCCACAAAAGCAAGCGCACCGTCAGAATCGAGAAAATCAATGTATGGCACCCAATCCAAACCAACAGGAACAGTGCTCAACAAAATATCTAATTTGCTGCTAGGCGCTTGAGGAATTTCGTCTTTTCCTACTACAATAGCTTCGTCCGCCCCCATTTTATGGGCAAATTCTGCCTTATCTTGGGAAGTAGTAAAAACTGTAACGCGGTTGCCTAATTTTTTAGCAAATTGCACGGCCAGGTGTCCCAAACCGCCGATGCCCAGAATGCCGATTTCTTGCCCGGAACTCATTCCCGCATTCCGCAAACCGGCGTAAACGGTAATTCCGCCACACAGCAATGGCCCGGCTACTTTGGAATCGATGCCTTTGGGAATAGGAAAAGCAAAGCGGGAATCTACCATTAAATAATCGGCAAAACCGCCGGGGCCTGTCACTATTAATCCCTGGATTTCATCGCAGAGATTTTCGTTGCCGCGCAAGCAGTCACGACAATGCAAACAAGACGATCTTTGCCAGCCGACACCAACGCGATCGCCTACTTTTAAATGAGTCACTTGCGGCCCTATTTCTGCCACTTCTCCGATAACTTCGTGACCAGGAACCAGGGGATATTTTGATTGACCCCAATCGTTGTCAATCATGTGCAAATCAGAGTGACAGATGCCGCAAGTTAACACTTTTATCAGACATTCGTGTACTTTGGGCGCTGCGACATCGAATTTGTATTCCTCAAGCAATCCGCCTGGTTTTTTAACTGCTAGTGCTTTGATTTGCATAGTGGTATTTCCTGGTTTGCTTGTCATTATAGTTAATAATGATTCGCTCCGGGGCGGCTTTGAAAATCTCTTTCTTTAGTGGTAGATATTTTTGTGAACCCGCCCCGACGACTCATGCCCGCAGGGTACGCAATCCACACCTTACTAATTCTAAATTACCCGTTACCAATTAGGATGATAATTTGCCCTTTTCCATTGCCCACTGCATCAAACCGGGGAATAAGCGATAGGCTTCCGATGCCAGAAAGGCAGGGCCGACTATAACTTCTGCACGCTGATTTTTTACAGCATCCCAGATAGCTTTAGCAATATCTTCTGGCTGACTTGCTCCTGAAGATTTTAGCATTTCGGTCATTTGCTGGCGGCGCAATTCGACTGCGGATTCGGATCGATCGCGAAATTGAGCTCTTTCCAAAAAATCGCTGTTAATCAAGCCCGGATGCACGGCGCAAACGTGGATACCTTGGGGCGCTAATTCCAATCGCAAAGTTTCTGTTAAACCCGTTACTGCATATTTGCTGGCGCAATAGGCAGTCATTTGAGGTAAGGGCATTTTGCCGCCTATGGAACCAACATTGACGATTGTACCCGTTTTGCGATCGAGAAAATGTGGCAAAAGTTCTTGAACTGTGTTAACGCAGCCCCAAAAATTGGTATTCATTAATTGCTGCCAGTCTTCGGAGGTGGTTTGCTCGATCGCCCCCGCGAGACAAATTCCAGCATTATTCACCAAAACATCAATGTTGCCACAGGTATCTAGGGCTTTTTGGACGATCGCACGTACTTGTTGAAGGTCACCAACATCCCCCGCAATCGCGATCGCCGAAGTGCCTTCACGCTGCACCTGAGCGGCTGCTGCTGCCAATCTCTCTGGCTCTCGTGCCACCATCACCACATCGTAACCTTTGCTGGCAAATAACAGTGCCGTTGCCTTGCCACTTCCTTGAGAAGCGCCTGTAATCAAAACTTTAGGAGCCATAGATAGTTATAATTTGTAACTGAGGAGAGTGTTTTATGCTGTATTGAAACTATAACATATTTAAGGTGCTTTTGGGCGTGTTCTAGATTGATAGTTGTTCTTGAATATAGCAATCTTTCATGATTGGCGATGGGCTTTTTTTTGAACGAACCGCGAAGACGCAAAGGACACGAAGTCAGATAAGATCAGAGAAGGGAATACAAGATCGATAGTTTATAATTTCTCCGAAAATTGCTAGATATTTTTTATTTTTGGAAATTACCAATTACTAATTACCGAAAAAATGAATCTTCCGAAAAAAACGTCGAATTGGTCGATCGCCCTCGTCTTAATTATCGGCGTTTTAGCCGTCTCAACCGCCTCAATCTTAATCCGACTGGCGAACATGAAAGCAGGCGCGGGCGGCCTCGGTTTCAGTCTGGTACTCGCCGCATCTCGCTTGACTTTATCTGCCTTAATTCTGCTTCCCGCTTGGCCGAAAATTCAGTGGCACACCCTGCAACCGGGAGCTCGGCGCTATGCTGCGGCGGCGGGTTTGTGTCTCGCCCTGCACTTTGCTCTCTGGATTACCTCACTTTCTTATACTTCGATCGCGGCTTCCACAGCCCTTGTCACCACAAGTCCCGTTTGGGTAGCGCTGTTGTCGCGCTTCTGGTTTGGCGAAAAAATCAGCAAAATGTCGATCGCTGGCATTACTATAGCCCTTGCAGGCGGCATGGCGATCGCAGTCGGGAGTGCGGGCGCTCCCGGTGCCGGAAACAGTCAACTACTGGGTAATTTCCTGGCTCTATCTGGTTCCTGGGCTGTCAGCTTGTATCTGCTTCTTGGGCGGGAAGCTCAGCGGCGCGGATTGGGAATTGGTGGTTATATCGCGATCGCCTATACTGTTAGTGCGATCGTCCTGCTGCCTCTCCCCCTCATCTTTGGCACCAGTTATACTGGCTATCCGCACATTGTATATTTGTATATTTTGTTAACCGCCGCCTTGCCTCAATTAGTCGGCCACACTATTTTAAACTGGGCTGTAGTGCAGATTTCCCCGACTCTTGTAACTCTTGCCATTTTGTTTGAACCCGTGGCGGCGAGTTGTTTGGGTTATTTGCTGTTTGGGGAAATGCCCGCCCCGGCGGTACTCGCAGGTGCTGCGGTGCTACTGTTGGGTGTAGCAACGGCCACTTTCGGAGCAAATAAAAGCGCAGTCAACACTTAACTGTTTTCAGCATTGCCACTAGAGTTAGCGTGAGTCACAATAAAACTGATTAGGGCTTGAAGACACAAATAACTCATCAGTTAAATATCGG
Organism: Microcoleus sp. CAN_BIN18; assembly: GCA_026786085.1. Classification (GTDB taxonomy): domain Bacteria; phylum Cyanobacteriota; class Cyanobacteriia; order Cyanobacteriales; family Microcoleaceae; genus Microcoleus. The sequence continues at coordinate 5,820 of JAJAYT010000641.1, forward strand.
CTCAAAACTATCAAATGTCAGACGGCAGGACTAATGACGGCAGGACTAATGAATAATGATACTAGGGTGCCTTTCGGAGAAAAAAAGTATGCTGCCAGAACAACTACAGCGCATTATCGGCTACTTTCTAGAAGAAGCCACAGAACACATTCAAATCATGGAACAAGGCTTGCAGGGCTTGCAAAACCCCGTGCAAGCTCCCCAAAGGATACACCAGCTCATCCGAGCCTCGCACTCGATTAAAGGGGGAGCAGCTATGCTCGGATTTAGCAGCATTCAGCGCATAGCCCATCGTTTGGAAGATTATTTAAAACTGCTCAGAGAATGTCCGATCGCCATTGATAGCAGGCTACAATCACTGTTAACCGCAGTTTTTGATATTTTAGCAGCCCTCGTGTACAAGGTTTCTAAGGGTTTTGGACTCAACAATGAAGACGCAAACCAAATGCTCTCCATCGCCGAACCGATTTTTGACGAACTCGACGCTTACCTGAGAGTGCTGATTCCCACTCGCGTGACTGTGAGAGCTACTACCGACGAACACATACACGTTTTCTCCGGTTACTGTACCTCCCTGGGGGAATTTTCCTCGGCTATTGCCTCGCGCGTCGGTTTGCTCGGAGGTACTATTACCCGCCACGAGTACGAAGGCGACGGCATACGCCTTTATATTGACATTTACCTGCCACCTTACACCAGGATCGAAAACATCCGCCAAGCTGTGGATTTTTCAGGCGCTATTATCGGGACTTTTCAGACGCAGCGCGACTTTTCGCTGTTGGCTGCGGATTATCCGATTTACCAAAGGGCGATCGCCCGTCCCGCAATTTGCAACGGATGTCGCTATTATTACGGTAGAAGCGACGGTGGCAACCTGCTCAACTGCACGATCCATCCGAGCGGCCCGGAAGCAGAAGATTGTCGCGATCGCGAATCGGAATAAGCATGATAAAATCACGACTCATAACTAATATTTGAAACCAGGGAAAACTTTAGTTAAAACTAATATTCTCCCTGACATTTTTCACATTTTTCGCTACCAACTTCTCTCGCGACGATCACTAAGACCTTACTTCCTAACATCCGTTAAATCCGTTACACAATCCGTTGCCGAACTTCCTTCCTTCTTCTCACAAATTCCCTAAAAGCTGATACCACAAATCGAATTAATTGCATCATGCTAGAAGGATGTCCCACCGCCCAAACATTGATAGCTAGACAAGTGATTCCCATAACTAATAAGATGTATGTCGGAGGCATTACTACGCCGATCGCAAACCAGGTAAAAACGTGAAATATCATTGCTGTAGCCCACAGACTGGCTACAACCGCAGACGCCCAAACTTGCATTCGAGGTCGGTTTAGTCCGGTCAAAATCCCTGTGTACAAAGTAGTCAGCAAGTTTGCCGGAACTAAAAAGGCACAGATACCTATGCAGTAGGTATAGGAAAACTCATTAACAGTATTGAAGTCGAGCATCAGTCTAATTGTCGGGCCTGTTGGATATACTTAAAGAGCTTAACGTGACTTGACTTTTATATCTTGTCACCCTTACCTTAACTTAATATTTTCGTCAGTCTGCCGGTCTGAAGACACATTTCTCTCCTCCTTTTTCTCCCTGTCAAAAGTTTACCACAAATATTAACTTTGTGAAATATTATTAAAACTACTTGAAAAATGGCAACAATTACTGCAATAATTAAGATTGGGGATCGCTCGAATAGAAGAACTAAGTTCGTAAAAACATCTAGAATGCTGGGGCCAGTCGAGCTGCAACACAAGGGTAGGCTGATTTGCGACTCAATCATTTTCGACTCGCTGATTCTCAGATGAGATTATTGAAAAGTAAATTTGAACTCAAATCTCAAATCGATAGAACCTTCTCAAAATTTGACAGCGAGGAATAGACACAATGGATCGACAAATCACAATCCCAGCACTCGCAGAAGTTGACATGACAGACTGCGACAGAGAACCCATTCAAATATCAGGCCAGATTCAGCCGCACGGAGTGCTGCTTGTTGTACGAGAACCTCAACTAGAAATACTACAACTCAGTGAAAATACGCAAGATTTGTTAGGCTTTGATGCCAAAAGTGCGATCGGTCAAGATTTGAGCTTATTCTTCGCTGAAGTTCAGCTAAAAAAGCTAAAAGCCTGTTTGCTGAATGAAAACTTAAAAACCGTCAATCCCATTAAACTGTCTGTCGAAAAAGCAGACAAGTCTTTAGAATTTGACTGCATCCTCCACCGAGGAGAAGGAGTTTTGATCGTCGAGTTAGAATTGGCAACCACCCAAGAAAATCTTTCAGTTTTTAGCTTTTATCATTCAGTGAGAGCCACGGTCAGCCAAATTCAAAGCGCCAAAAATCTCAAGGAATTATGTCAATTGACTGTAGAAGAAGTCAGGAGAATTTCGGGATTTGATAGAGTTATGGCCTATCAATTCGACCCAGAAGGCAACGGCGCTGTCATCGCTGAAGACAAAGCAGAAAACCTGAGCCCATTCCTGGGCTTGAACTACCCAAAATCCGATATTCCCAAACAAGCCAGACAACTATATTTGTTAAATTGGCTGAGGTTGATACCAGATATTAATTATCAACCAGTCCCCCTCGTTTCAGCAAACAATCCTGTTACCAACCAGCCGCTAGACCTCAGTCTCAGCGTGTTGAGAAGCGTTTCTCCTGTTCACATAGAATACCTGCAAAATATGGGCGTTGCAGCTACTATATCAATCTCGTTAATCAAAGATCAAAAACTGTGGGGATTGATTGTTGGCCATAACTATACACCAAAACACCTCAACTATGAAGTGCGCGCAGCCTGCGAATTTATTGGGCAAGTAATGTCCTTAGAACTCCAATCAAAAGAAGGAAACGAAGACTACGACTACAAACTACACTTAAAATCTATTCACACCAAGATTTTTGAAGACATATCTACCTCCGAAAACTTGTCACAAGTGTTAGTTAAATGTCAGCATAATTTGCTGGAAGCAGTCAACGCCCAGGGAGCAGCAATAATATTTGGAGACAATTGTTATCGAGTCGGGCAAACACCTCAAGGAGAATCGCTCAAATACTTAACTAATTGGGTGCAAAAAAAGCTAAAAAAAGAAATATTTTATACAGACTCGCTGACCAAATTCTATCCAGAAGCTGAGGAATTTAAAGACACGGCCAGCGGGTGCTTGGCCATAGCAATATCGCCGACTCAGAAAATATACATTTTGTGGTTTCGCCCGGAAGTAATTAAGACAGTAAATTGGGCGGGTAACCCCAACAAACCAGTTGAAATAGATGAAGATGGCAGCCATCGAATGTCACCTCGGAAATCCTTCGAGCTGTGGAAAGAAAATGTGAGTTGCCAATCTTTGCCTTGGAAACAATGCGAAATAGACGCTGCATTGGAACTGAAAAAAGCAATGATTAATATAGTGCTGCGCCAAGCCGAAAAACTCGAAAAATTAAATACAGCACTAGAAGCATCAGTTGCTAGAGAACGCGAAAAAAGCGAGCATTTAAAAACAGCAATGTACGAGCTTCAGCGGACGCAAACTCAATTAGTGCAAAGCGAAAGAATGTCAAGTTTGGGACAGTTGGTGGCGGCGGTAGCCTATGAAGTTACTAACCCGATTAACTTCATCTACGGAAATATTAGCTATGCCCACGAATACAGTGAAAAACTCATCAATTTATTGCAGCTTTACGCTCAGCACTATCCATCGCCTTCGCCAGAAATTCAAGCAGAAATAGAAACATCAGAAGTAGAGTTTATAGTTGAAGACTTACCGAAGTTACTGGGTTCAATGAAAGTAGGAGCTAACCGCATTCGCGAGATTGTTCAGTCGCTGCGAAACTTCTCTAGAATTGACGAAGCAGAGATTAAACCAGTTGACATTCACGACGGATTGGACAGTGCTTTGCTGATTTTGAGCAACCGACTCAAACCGAAGCCCGTGAAGCAAAGCTATCCCGTAGGGAATCGCCCGGTAATTCATCTCATCAAAGAATACGGCTCTCTGCCATTGGTTGAGTGTTACGCAGTTCAGATAAATCAAGTATTTATG
>JAJAYT010000642.1 GCA_026786085.1 Microcoleus sp. CAN_BIN18
CTTCCATCGCGCTATAGCCCTGGCTGCTGCTTGTACAAATGCCAGCGAGGCCGATCGCCAAATCTACCTAGAACAGCTCAACATTAGCCTGGAAGAGCTCCGAGAATTTGCGAAAAACTGCCCTGCAAATTACCAACACAAATATTTAGCTATCCGGGCGGAAATGGCGCGGTTGTCGGGACAAAAGTATGAGGCAGCAGAATGCTACGATAGGGCGATCGCCCTCGCAATAGAAAACGGCTTCATTCAAGATGCTGCACTCGTTAACGAATTAGCTGCTAGATGTTATTTATCGCAAAATCGGCTGATTTTCGTCAAAAATTATCTCAACGATGCCAGAGTTTGCTATATCCAGTGGGGCGCGACAGCGAAAGTCCGTCAACTCGAACAATATTATGGCAATTTATTTCCTGAAGCTGTCGAGTCGCGGATTGCTGCAACTATAACTGCGAGTACATCCAGTCATGGTAATATCCTGGATTTAGCCACGGTAATCAAAGCTTCTCAGGCAATTTATAGTGAAATTGTCTTAGAAAAGTTGTTAAAAAAACTGCTGCACATTATCTTAGAAAATGCTGGCGCACAAAAAGGCTGCATTATTTTAGAACGAGACGGGGAGTTGTTTGTTGAATTGTCGGATACTAACCAGCACGACTCAGCAATATTTCAGGATTCAATGCTGCTTGAAAATAGCTCAGATATTCCTATTTCTATCGTCAAGTACGTTGGGATAACTCAGCAACCGCTGGTATTGAGTGATGCAAGTCAAGAAATAATGTACCAATCGGATATTTACATTCAAAATTACCAACCAAAGTCGATTTTATGCGCGCCGATTTTGTATCAAAGTAAGTTGATTGGCATTGTGTATTTGGAGAATAATCTGGCGATTGGAGCATTTACGCGCGATCGGCTGGAACTGTTGCAACTGTTAACAGCACAAGCGGCGATCGCCATTGAGAACGCCCGCCTCTACGCCCGGGAACAACACAAATCCCGCCAGTTGACAGAATCTCTCGAAAGCCTGCAACAGTTCCAGGTCGAACTCATCCAAAAAGAACAACAATACCGCAGCATATTTGAAACGGTAGCAGACGGACTTTCGCTGATGGAATTGGAGACTGGTAAAGTCATCGCAACTAACCCCGCACTCTGTCAAATTTTTGGCTATTCTCAGGAAGAATTTTTGCATTTAAGTCCGGCTGATTATACTGTCCCAGAATATCTGCATTTATTCGCCGAATTCCAACAAACTGTCAGCAAGCGCCAAGAATTTACGTGTCAAACTGTCATAAAGAGAAAAGACGGTACGCTGTGCGATATTGAGGTAAAATCCAACTTTTTTGAGTACGATGGGCAACCCCACGCCCTGCTAATTAATCGCGATATTAGCGATCGCAAACGTGCCGAAACAGCTCTGCAAACATCGGAATCCCAATTGAGACAAAAAGCTGAAGATTTAGAAGCAATCCTCGTTCAACTCCAACAAACTCAAGCACAATTAGTTCAAACCGAAAAAATCTCGCAACTCGGACAACTGGTGGCTGGAGTTGCCCACGAAGTGAATAATCCCGTTAGCTTTATTTCTGGCAACTTGCATCATGCCAAAGACTATGTTAGCGATTTGATAAGTTTAGTCCAGGCTTATCAAGACAATTTTCCGGAGCCGGGACAACAAGTTTTAGATGAAATAGAAGCGATTGAATTAGAATATTTAGTAGACGATTTGCCGAAGATGATTGACTCGATGAAATTGGGAACCGATCGCATCCGCGACATCATGCAATCTTTGCGAAATTACTCTCGTACCGACGGGATCGAGAAAAAACCGGCAAATATTCACGAAGGAATTGATACCACATTAATGATTTTGTCGCACCGACTGAAAGCGTCGAGCGATCGACCGACGATTAAAGTCATCAAAGAATACGGGGAATTGCCTGACGTAGAATGCTATCCGGGGCAATTGAATCAGGTATTTATGAATTTAATCGCTAATGCGATCGATGCTTTGGAAGAATCTAATTTTGGTAAAACCTACAAACAGATTGAGAGCAATCCCAATGTAATTACAATTTCGACCTCTGTAGCCAACAGCAGCGAAAAGCTGGAAAATGATACAGTGAAGATTCGGATAGCTGACAATGGATTTGGGATGCAAAAACACATCAAAGACCAACTATTTACGCCATTCTTTACAACGAAAGCTGAAGGCAAAGGAACCGGATTGGGATTGCCAATTTGCCACGATATAGTCACAAAAAAACACCGGGGAAGTTTAGAATGTTTTTCAGCGCCGGGAGGGGGAACCGAATTTGCGATCGCGATTCCCGTGCGCAGCAGTTCCACCAACGAGAAGTAGGGACATGGCATTGCCATGTCCCTACTTAAGGATAACGATTTTAAGTGTGATTAATGCGGTAACTTGCTCAGAGCGTGCCAAGTTCTCGCCCCGACAATTCCATCGGCTGGTAAACCTTTAGCCGTTTGGAACTGAATCACTGCTACTTTTGTCATCGGCCCGAAGGATCGGTCAATAAAACCGAAATAGTATCCATTGAATTTCAAGACATCTTGAACAATTCTGACATCATTACCTGAACTACCAATCATCAGAATCGGCTTAATAGGTGCACCAGAGTATAGTGTTTGCCAGGTTAGAGAACCCACAATCCCATCTTCAGGTAAAAAGACGCGGTGTTGATATTCTTTAACGGCGCTTTCAACATAGACGCCGAAAATACCATCAATCAGACCGAAATAATATTGCCAATGAAATAGAAGCTGTTGCAGTTCCTTGACAGATTGACCTGTAGAACCGCGTCGCAAAGTGGGTTTAATAACTCTAGATGCTTCAGCAAATTCTAGATTTTGCCCAGCATTAGGATCGGCGGCGAGAGCCAGAGTTTCATTGTTCGTGGTTCTTTCTTCGGTATACATAATCTGATTCCTTTCAAGAGTTAAGTTCTGGTCTTGGATATTTCAGGTATAACTGGTAGGCTTGATGACTGCACAGTCACTTTTTCGAGTGTCACTCACTTGAGTGTCACTTTTTCGAGTGTCACTCACTTGAGTTAGCGAAGTTGTTAACCGTTAATGAGTTAGGTGTTCTGTGCACACTCCCAGGAGCTACAAGCCTGTAAGGTGCTTGCTAAGCACACCCTACAGTTATAGTGAAAGCGTAATTCCTAGGAATGCCAGCAGTCATTAGTGTGGTAATTTGCTGAGAGCGTGCCAAGTTCTTTTCCCAACAATTCCATCGGCTGGTAAACCCTTATCTGTTTGGAATTGAATCACTGCTACTCTGGTCATTGGCCCGAATAATCCGTCAATCGTACCGAAATAGTATCCGTTCAATTTCAGGACTTTCTGAACAATTCTCACAGCATTACCAGAACTGCCATTCATCAGAATCGGCATATTCACAGGTGCGCCAGAGTACAGTGCTTGCCAGGTTAGAGAACCGACAATCCCATCTTCAATTAAGAAGACGCGGTGTTGATAGGCTATGACGGCGTTTTTAACTTGGATGGTGAAATTACCGTCGAAAGGGCCAGAATAATATCCCCAATGATAAAGAAGCTGTTGTAGTTCCCTGACAGCTTGACCTGTGGAACCGATTTGTAAAGTGGGCCTGTTGAGTGCAGTCGTCAGACCAACTGCAAAAGTTGATTGAGCAGTAGTATCGGCGACGATAGCCATAGTTTCATTGTTCATGTTTCTTTCTTCGGTGTACATAATGTGATTCCTTTCAAGATTTAAGTTCTGGTGTTTGATATTTCAGGTATAACTTGTGGGATTTATGACTGCACAGTCGCTTTTTCGAGTGTCACTCGTTTGAGTGTCACTCGTTTGAGTTAGGCAAATGTGTTTGTAGTTAGGAATGCAAGTCCTGTGATTTTCCTGAAGACTTCCATTCTCACTACAAAATATAGAGGTGCGCAGTGCACACCCTACAAAATATCTACAAAATACTGTTGATTATCTACTTAGAAAATTCCCGCAATGTTGGAATTAAATATTGTGTCAAAGTAAAGGCATCTACTCCCAATTCTGTCCGTTCTTTGGCTGCCATGATTCCGGCTTGAGCGTGCCACCAAACGGCTGTTGTTGCAACTGATTGAGTTGGGGATTTGCGGCCGATCGCAGTTGCCAACAGTCCCCCTAACAAGCCGGTCAAAACGTCGCCGCTGCCGCCTCTGGCGAGGGCTGGGGTGCTTTCGGGATTGAGATAGGTGATGGTACGCGCGGCGTAGCTATCCGGTACGGAATCGCCCTCATCCTGCCAACTGATGCAAACTTTGGCTCCTTTGAGCAATACCACTGCACCGCAAAGCTGCGCCGCTGCTTGAGTTGCGGCAATTCGATCGTCGCCCATTTCGTCTGCTAATTCGGGAAACAAACGCTTGAATTCGCCGGGATGAGGCGTGATAATTGTCAGTGCTGAGCGTTCCGACAAAATCGGGACTGTGCCGAGTTGAGCGAGAATATTTAAACCGTCCGCATCTAACACCAAAGGTCGATCGCACTCCAGTACAGATTCTACAGCGATGGCGGCTTCCAATGTCAGACCAGGCCCTACTGCGATCGCATCATACACACCCAAATCAATTCCTATCGGCAACTCGCTAATTGCACCGCTTGGAGTTTCAGGACATCCGATAACTAAAGCTTCTGGCAAATGACTGCTCAACATCGGTTTAATCGACTCAGGAACAGCAATTGACAGCATTCCCACACCGCTAGCCCTTGCTCCCAATGCTGACAAAATTGCCGCTCCACTGTAACGGCGAGAACCTGCAATAATTAGTAAGTGACCGTTAGTGTATTTGTGCGAAATTGGCGATCGGGGTAATGACAAATGCTGAGTTGCCGATGCTTTAGTAATGCGTTGGATTGCTGGAAACTCGCCCAATATTGCTGCAATATCTGCTGTGGGAATATCAAAATCAATTAACTCCGACGTACCGATATATTCTAACGCCTTGTCTTGCAGAAATGCCATTTTCCACAAACCCAAACACAATGTATGTTTTGCCCGGATTGCCGTCCCCAAAACTGCTCCAGTATCTGTATGAATCCCCGATGGAATGTCTATACTAAAAATAGGTATATTTAAATTATTTATTTCATCAATAGCAGCGGCTGTGGGATTGGTAATTTCTCGTTCTAATCCAAAGCCAAATAAACCATCTACGAGCAAATCGCAGTTTTTTAGTGATTCAACTTGATCAAAAAATGGAATATTTAAAGAACGCGCATAATCAGCGTGACTTTTTGTGATTTCTTTGAGTTTAGAAAACGGGCAGTAAATAACTATTGGGAATCCTTGAAAATGCAATTCGCGAGCCACAACCAAAGCATCGCCGCCGTTATGTCCCGGCCCAACCAATACGCCGATAACTGGCAATTGAGACTTAACAATCTTTTTCCCTGGTGTTACATCCGTTACATCCGTTACATAATCCGCTGCCGAACTTCCCTCTTCCTTCAACAGCGCCTGAATGCGTCTAGCAATCAGTCCCGCGACTTTTTCCATTAAAGCGGCTTGGGGCATTCCAGCAGCAAAGATTCTGGTTTCTATTTGCCGCATTTGGTCGGCGGTGACAACAAATTTTTGAATAGTCATAATTAGTGATAAAATTCTAGCTAAGTAGGTAAGGGCAAAAACATATAAACGTAATTTCAACCGCTCTGTCTTCAACCCACGGAGGTGGGTTTCGTTTGTATAGACGCGGTTTCAACCGCCCGGTCTTCTTTGTAGTATTTTTGTGGTATAATCAATTAGCTCGATCGAACTCAGTGACAGTAAAACAGTAAAATAGCAATTTATTTCCGAACCATGAACAAGATTGTCGTAGGCCTCTCCGGCGGGGTCGATAGTTCCGCAGCAGCCGCAATTTTACACCATCAGGGCTATGAAGTGGTGGGTTTAACGCTGTGGTTGATGAAAGGCAAAGGTCAGTGCTGCTCTGAGGGAATGGTCGATGCCGCTAAAATTTGCGAAGATTTGGGCGTTCCCCACCACATTGTGGACAGCCGCGAAGTCTTTAAGGCAAGTATTGTCGATTATTTGGTGGACGGTTACAGTGCAGGAATTACGCCTCTGCCTTGTTCGCAGTGCAATAAAACTGTGAAGTTTGGGCCGATGCTCAAGTTTGCTCGCGAAGAATTAGGAATTGAAAAGATTGCGACGGGGCACTACGCTCGCATTACTTATGATACAGCTACGGGTCGCTATCAGTTGCTACGGGCGATCGACCCAGCGAAAGATCAGTCTTATTTCTTGTATGATTTAACACAAGATTTACTTGCGGGTACGGAGTTTCCTTTGGGGGAAATTACCAAAACTGAAACTCGCAGAATTGCGGCGGAATTTGGCTTGACAACCGCTGATAAGCCGGAAAGTCAGGATTTGTGCTTGGTGGAAAGTAACGGTTCGATGCGGGCTTTTCTGGATAAGTACATTGCGCCACAAAAGGGTGACATTGTTGACAAGGCCGGTCGGGTGCTCGGACAGCATGACGGCGTGCATCACTACACCATCGGCCAGCGGAAAGGACTCGGCATCGCTGCACCGGAACCGCTGTATGTGATTGAACTTGATGCTGGTGCAAATCGGGTAATTGTGGGCGATCGCCAGTTGGCGGTAGAATCTGAGTGTACGGTTGATCGGGTAAATTGGGTTTCTGTGGCGGAACCGACGGCTCCGATTCGGGCTTTTGTACAGATTCGTTATCGATCGCAACCCGTCCCCGCTACAATTATTCCTGTAGAACCCTCGCAAGCAGACGAAAAAGCCAGTAGTACAAGGGTCAAGGTGATTTTTGACGAACCACAGTTGAGCATTACCCCCGGACAAGCCGCTGTTTGGTATGACGGAGA
>JAJAYT010000643.1 GCA_026786085.1 Microcoleus sp. CAN_BIN18
CGAGAACTGAGTACCCTGACCAGGCTGAGAAACACACTTGAGTACCCCTTGGTGTTTCTCAACTACAATTTGATAACTGATAGACAGTCCTAAACCCGTCCCCCGACCGACGGGTTTAGTAGTAAAAAAGGGATTAAATATATGAGAAATTAACTCTTTGGGGATGCCGTGACCGTTGTCAGCAATGCAAATTCTTACCGTTTTTTCATCAATTAACTCGGTGCGAATCCGAATGCAAGGAGATGGGAAATCAGGAATCAAACACTCGGTGCTGGCGTTGATATCTACTGGCTCTACAGCCTGTTTTGGGGAGCTTAAATATGTCGCCGCTGCACTTGTCCACTTGCAAGGAACATTCATAAATCCATCTTTTTCTCCCATTTCTAGGGCATCAACGGCATTGCTAATCAGATTCATAAATACCTGATTAAGCGAGCTGGCATAGCACTCAACTTTTGGCAAATCGCCGTACTCTTTGATAACTTCTACGGTGCCGCGATCGGATTGTGCTTTGATCCGGTGCTGCAAAATCAATAGGGTACTATCAATCCCCTCGTGAATGTCAACGCCTTTCTTTTCAGCTTGATCGAGCCTGGAAAAATTTCGCAAAGATACAACTAACTGGCGGATGCGCTCAACTCCGACTTTCATAGATCCCAAAATTTTGGGCAAATCTTCGGCTAGAAATTCTATCTCTATAGCTTCGGAGCACTCGCTAATTTCTGGGTGGGGATTGGGGTAGTGCTGGCGGTAGAGTTCCACCAAGCAGAGCAAATCTTTGGTGTATTCGCTGGCGTGGGACAGATTACCGTAGATAAAGTTAACGGGATTATTGATTTCGTGGGCGACGCCCGCCACCAGTTGTCCGAGACTGGACATTTTCTCGGTTTGAATCAGTTGGGCTTGGGTATTGTGCAATTCTGTGACGGTTTTAGCTAGCTGTTCGGCTTTTGCTCGATCGGCAGTTGCAGCATTCAGACTTTCTTGATATAGTTCTCCTTGGTGAATGGCGATCGCAGCTTGAGCGACCAAATGTTGCAGCAATTCCTGTTCAGCAGTTTGACAAACCCTCTGCCCAGCTCACTCGTGGGCAATCAGCAATCCCCACAATTGGGAATCTTTGCCAATCATCGGCACAATTAAACTTCCCCTCACCTGCAAACTTTCCAAAAATTCCCGGTGACAGGGCGTCAAATCTTCAGCATAAATATCATTAATTGCTCGTACCCGTCTGCCTCGGTAAAAGCAGTCTGAGCCTTCGGGAAAGCATTCTTGTGGAGATTTGACACCTAAAATTGACTGCCACTGGCCGCGAACAGCTTCGACAACGACCTCGCCCTGTTCACCTGATGCAAATTGGTAAATTACCGTGCGATCGGTATCCAACAAATCTCTGACTTCTCGTACAATAGTTTGCAGGATGGTTTTTAAATCTAAGGTGCTGCGAATTTGGTCTCTCACTCGCGTCAATACTTGAGCAAAGTCCAAGGATTTTTGCAACTGGGCGGTACGCTCTTGAACTTGGCGCTCTAAGTTGGCATTCAGGGCTTGCACTTCTTGATAAAGAATGTACTGCCCAATTGCCGCACAAAATTGGCTGCTTATAGCTAAAGCTTGCTCGATATCCTCCCATTTCCACTCCGGCGACTGACCTTTTTTGATTTCTCGCCAGACTTCAAAGGATTGTCTGGGCAGGATTTGTGCAGCGCTGCTGTCAAAGCGTCCCGCCCACATTCTTTCGGTATCAATTTCATTGCGAAAAATAGTTAAACAGCCGACTACTTGTTGTTTATAGTGCAAGGGAATCACCAGCAAACCCCTAATTTGAGTAGGTTTAAAAGCTGGAACTAATACTCTAAATAGAGGTTCTTTGTATAAGTCTGTAATTATCCAAACTGGGAATTGGGAATCAGTAACTGGAAAATTGGGAATCTCTGCGGTATTTTTCCATCCTTTGGTTAGCCATTGCTGCCAAAGCGGATGAGCTTCGATCGCCCTAGCTGTTTCCCAGTCGGGAAGTTTCGGTTGCTCGCCTGTGGCAAATAGTTCAAAGTTAGTATCCCTTTGAGCCGCGGTAATGGGAAATGCTCGATCGATCTTAGCCGCCGATAACTGTTCACTGTTAGTTTTCGGGGAGTTGAGATAAAGTCTGCCGCCGCTGCCGCCAAAAGCAGTGACAGTGGCTTCTAAAGCCTGTTGCAGTTGAATGTTAGCCTGACCGTACAACAAAGCTGCTATGCGGCTCACGGTGGCTTCGCGGGCTGCTTGAGAGCGGGTTTGCTGGAGCAGGAGCGAGTGGCTAATGGCGATCGACAATTGATCTGCTACGAGCTGAACCACGTCTAAATCTGTTGCTGAAATATTGCGGGGAGTGGAGTGGTGAGACACCAAAAGTCCCCACAGTTCAATGTGAGTTTGGCGATCGTTTTTGGCTTCGTATCTAGTCACGCACGTGGGGGTCTGGCAAATCTCTGTTTTGCTGTTTTGCGAGACGCTCCTGCGGTGCAAAATCGGCACAATGAAGGAAGATTGCACTCCCATTGCCATCAGGTAAGCTGTGTGGCAAGGATCGAGCGATCGGTAGTGCATCTCTTCATTTACTAAAGGTTGACCAGTATCCGCAGCATCGAGGGGACTCAGGACGATCGTCCCGGAGTTAACATCGACGATTGTGCGCTGACGCATGCTGACATACATCTCCCGCGCCTGGGGGGGAATATCGTCGGCTGGAAAGTGTAGACCTTGCAAAGAAGGGAGACGGTCGTTATTAATTGATTCGGCAATAACTTCTCCGCTGCCGTCGGGAGTAAACCTGTAAATCATGATGCGATCTGTCTTCAAAAAAGAGCGCACTTCTGCTACTGTACTGGTTAAAATATCTGCTAATTCTAAAGATTGGCGGATGCGTTCAGTTATCCGCCGCACCAAAATTTCTCTGTCTAGTTTATGATTTAATTCTTGTGTATTTTCTGTGAGTTGCATAAATCTCCTTTTGAAATTTTAAAATTACGATAATAATAAGAAGTCTTGATCTGATAAGCTGTTCTGCATTTAAATTGCAGATCAAAAAAAATCAAACAATGAGTGGGGTGTCCCGCCCGCCCTAAATAGACAATTTAAATGTGCGACAGCTTATCAGAGCGATCGGACTCAACTGCATCAGCCTGATTTTTTAACTCAACCGATCTGTACAATTAAGCAGTGGGGCAATGACTAGAGATGACCGCGTATTGCGCGATTACGCGCTGGGAAAGCAAAATTTGCGATCGCGCCGCTTTAGTCTTTGCTTTCAACAGACAGAGTAGCTTAACCAAATGATAATTATTATTATAATATTCTCATAAATTTCTGGCAATCTTAAAATCTCACTATCATAATTATTGATTATTAGGATAACTTGACATTTGTTTGGATAACTTAATAAAATTAAATTTAGCGAAAAATTTTGAGTTTTGATCAGCCTGCCCGGTACTGAAAAATTTCGCTGCGCACGCTCATTAAAACTTTACCCAAATGATTTTGCCCGGTGCCATCGCAGCC
>JAJAYT010000644.1 GCA_026786085.1 Microcoleus sp. CAN_BIN18
CTCTGTCAGCAGCCAAACCAGTGAGATTTTCTCGATCGACAATGCGTCGCAGCTTAACATTAAATCATCAACATAATTGATGAGTGCGATCGGTTCTAAAATTTAAGCTTGATTTGCGGGCGCTGCTATAAAGCAAGCTTCGCTAACGTACTTGAATTCGATTTATGAATCCGAGTAATTTGTCAAGGAATTTTAGAATTATTTAATATTTTGGGTGTTAAAATTATTCGTATAAGCAATTCGGGAACACTGTGTAATTTTAATTACAGACTAAATTTTTTAGATTATACCAACTTTGCAAAAATGTTAATCTGGATAAAACGATCGAGTTTGCTAAAAAGTCGTAGCGTAGCGGGGCGTAAGCCATCGCCCTAACAACTCAAAAATCCTCCTAGTTGAATTAAATATTGTCAATATATTGTCAATCCTAGGCAGGAACTTTTTAACCACCAGATGATTCAAAAAGACTGAGCCTCCCAGCGCTGTATCATTTTTATCTATACGCAAGCAATCACCGACGACCATGAACACCTCACTCAACACCTCTAAATTTGGATTTAACCGGATGCTGCGGCAATCGCTATTGCTTGGCATCATTTCCACAGCAGCTTTGGCTAGTGGATGGGCGCCCGGTTTGTATGGACAATCATCCCCAAGCCTGGTTTTCGGAGCCGCCGCCCAGGCTCAAGAGATTAGCAACGAGGAAATTACTATCTACGCTCGCTCTGTGTTGGCAATAGAACCCAGACGCGATCGAGCTTATAACGAAATTAAAGGAATAGTTGGCGGCTCGGTTCCCAGAGTAGTGTGTAACGAAACTCAGGAAATTAACAGGCTGTCTGGAAATGTTCGCGGCATCGCCGTGAATTACTGCCAGCAAGCTAAAAAAATTATCGAAACTAATGGCTTGACAGTTAGTCGTTTCAACCAGCTCACTTTGCTCCAGCAAGCGAATCCGGCAGTCAAACAACGAATTCAAGCGGAGCTGCTGCGACTGCAACAAGCGGGCCAATAGATTGATTGTGGGTTTTAGTCTTTATTCTTCTCCCGTTTTATGAGACATTTCCCAAAAAGACAGTTTTGAACAGGCTTTCCGGCCTGTTCAACAATAATTAATTATGGGAGAGGTGTATTGTTCGAGTTACTGGACGGTATGCAAAACTTTTTGAAAAAAGGCCGATCGTCTGTAATAAAGTGCTTGACAAAAAACACAAAGCATGGTAGGCAAACAAGAACGGGAGCGGTTCAGAGAGATGACAATTTTGCAACTCGCTGTAAATCGCAATTAGAAATAAAAAAATATTCCTCAAAAATTAGATGTGAAGTGAATTCATCGGGGGCATAGAATAGAAAAATGCTAACTTTCACAAAACATTTGCCTGCAAATCCCGATGCTGCTGTCAGTTGTACTTTACCGATGACAGCGGACGATCGCACTCGCAGCCGCCACCAATTCCAGACAGAAGGTGGGGAAAAACTGCACCTGAGTTTGCCCAGAGGCACGGTATTGCGCGATCGAGATTTATTGGAGTCGGAAGACGGTAGCTGCTTGGTATTGGTGACAGCAAAACCTGAATCGGTGCTGACGGTACGCGCTTCAAGTCCACTGCTACTGATGCGGGCGGCGTATCATTTAGGCAACCGCCACGTAGCTTTAGAAGTTACTGATAATTATTTAAGGTTTTCTCCCGATGCTGTTTTGCAGGGAATGCTGGAAAAAATGGGTTTGGAGATAATAGCAGAAGTTGTGCCATTTCAGCCAGAAACTGGGGCTTACGGACACAACCATTAGGAATGGGGAATGGGGAATTGGGCATTGAAACCAACAAATAACAACAGTCAACAGTCAACAGTCAACAGTCAACAGTCAACAGTCAACAGTCAACTTTTATATTTGTTGCAGTTAGCTTTTGCACCTGTGGGAGCTTATAGTTATTCTGAGGGAATCGAGAGTTTGGTAGAAACTGGTACGATCGACAACGCAGCTAGTTTGAGAAATTGGTTACAAGATTCGCTGCAATTCGGGGCGGTGCGAGTTGAAGCTGCTGTGGCGGTAAGGGCTTTGAGGGCGGCGACGATGGGGGATTTGACGGCTTTGAGTTACTGGAATGCTTGGGCGACTGCTGCTAAGGAAACTGAAGAGTTGCGGTTACAAAGTTGGCAAATGGGGCGGACTTTGCTCAGGTTGCTGCTGGATTTGCGATCGCCCGTACCTTCTGTATTACCAAGAATTGTACAAGAATTGGTGGAAGTTGGCGGCAATCAGTGCAATTTTGCGATCGGCTTTGGGATTGCGGCGGCAAGCTGGCAGATTGAAGAGGAAGCGGCTATGGTAGGATATTTGTACAGTTGGGCTGCAAATTTGGCGGGTGCGGGCGTGAAATTGATTCCCCTCGGTCAAACTGCCGGCCAGCAGTTGCTGTTAGATTTACATTCTCAAATTAACTCTACGGCGCGGGAAGTTTTACAATTAGAAGATGATGACCTTGCTAGTTGTAGTTGGGGATTGGGACTGGCTAGCATGGCTCATGAAACTCAGTATACTAGATTATTTCGGAGTTGAAAATTCGCCAGGGTAAAATTTTACAAAACATGGTGCGCAGTGCGCACCCTACAATATAAAATCTTCTTCCTTCTTCCTTCTTCCTTCTTCCTTCTTCCTTCTTCCTTCTTCCTTTTACTTATGAGTGCTTTTCGTGTAGGAATTGCTGGCCCGGTTGGTTCGGGGAAAACTGCTTTGCTTGATGCTTTGTGCAAGGCGCTGCGACAGCAGTACCAGATTGCTGTGGTGACTAATGATATCTATACTCAGGAAGATGCACAGTTTTTGGTGCGGAGTCAAGCTTTGGAGAGCGATCGAATTTTGGGCGTAGAAACGGGCGGCTGTCCCCATACAGCCATCCGCGAAGATGCTTCGATCAACTTGGTAGCTATAGAAGAGTTAGAACACAAATTTACTGATTTAGATTTAGTGTTTGTCGAAAGTGGCGGCGACAATTTGGCGGCAACTTTTAGCCCGGAGTTGGTGGATTTGACAATTTATGTAATCGATGTGGCTGCGGGGGACAAAATTCCGCGCAAGGGGGGGCCGGGAATTACTAAATCAGATTTGTTAGTGATTAATAAAATAGACCTCGCGCCTTTTGTGGGGGCAGATTTGGGCGTGATGGAACGGGATGCTAAAAAGATGCGCGGGGAGAAACCTTTTGTTTTTACTAATTTGAAGACGAAGGATGGTTTAGCGTCGGTGGTTGATTTTGTGAAGTTGAATGTCGTCTAGGGCGATCGCATCTAGTATCATGGAAATAAGCCGTTTAATGATTACCAATTAAGTTATGCTGAGTTGTGATGATGCAGCCAAATACTTTTTGGCTCAGGCAAGTGAAGATGCTGGCGATCTGATATCTAATCTCAAGCTTCAGAAATTGCTTTACTATGCTCAAGGCTTTCATTTAGCTTTGTACGATGAACCGCTATTTCCTGAAGCGATAGAAGCATGGACTCACGGGCCGGTTGTTCCTGATTTATACCGTCACTATAAAAAGTATGGTGCTGGTGCAATTCCATGTCCTGAAGATATAGACTTTTCAATTTATGACGAAAAAACTAAGAGCCTGCTTGATGAAGTTTACTCCGTGTTTGGGCAGTTTGCTGCATGGAAGTTACGCAGCATGACGCAAGAAGAATATCCCTGGAAACTTGCCGCTCAAAATAGCAGTACAATTACTCATCAATCGCTTCAGGAATACTTCAAGACTCAACTCAATTGTGAAGAAGCAGTTTAAGGCAAATCAGCGCCAAGAAAAAGGGAAAAGGATTTCGTCTAGAGAAACTGTTGATTTAGGGCCAGAGCAGCAGTCGCCTTTATTTTCTTTGCCGACTGCATGATTTTTCACTTCAGTTCTGCTTTAGTATATATTTTATTCTCAGTCGCTGGCTTGTATCAAGGCTAATTCGTGAAGCTGTATATTAGTGAAAATTAGGAACCCAGTTCGCTATCGGCCATTCCCAATGCTAAAATTCCCAAAATTTTACCCAAATTGGTAAGCAAAGTTTCCGTTGTCTCAACAAAAATCGCTTGTCCTTCGAGTTTTAAGAATTTCCATCTATCTCCCGTAGTGACAGCCCCATAAATTGTGGCAATCTCATTGCCTTCGCGCTCGTTGAAGATTTGAGCTGCTAACATTTCAGCTATGCACTGTCCCAATCCTGAATTTATATTTTCCTTTTTGGCCTCTACAATCGCAATTACTGGGGCTTTTACAATTAACAATTCTGGCGATAGACTTATCAGAAAATCACAATTCCCATTCAGTCCTCTTTCAGCATCTACAGTAAAATCAATGCCAGAGAATAAGCTCACGCGATGGTGCAAAAGTTTTCTCACTTCCATTAAAATCGGCGCGATAATCAGTTCCGAACGCGATTTTTCTGTATTGCTACCGAGAGCTACAGGCAGATTTTCTTGCAAAGTTTCTGTCAGTAATCTGCTGTACTCTAACTCTGGTGCAGGAGTGAAGATTTCGACTATTTCAGAATAAGCTAAGTCAAAGGTTTTCAATACTCTGTCTAAATTAAAGTCACTGTATGCCATTTGACTTTCTCCTGGTTACAAATTCTCGATCGCCTATTTACTTTAACACTCCCTACCGACTCAACAATTCCCTGACCAAATTTGCCAAACGTTCTGTACTGTCTGTCACCGCTAAGTGAGCAGCAGCTTGAGACATTTTTGCCAAATATTCGGAATCTCTTAATAAATACAATACTTTGCTTTGCAATACTTCTGCTGTGAGTTCGCTTTGACGGAATACGACGGCGGCGCCAGATTCTGCAAATACTTCGGCATTGAATCTTTGGTGATCGTCGGCGGCGTGAGGAAAAGGAATTAAAATAGAAGGTACTCCCGTTACTGCTAATTCTGTCATGGCACTGGCGCCCGATCGACTAATTGCTATATTTGCTCGCTGCAACAAACTCGCCACATTGTCGTAAAATGGCATTGACAAATATTGCTCGTGCTGCAAACTTTCAGCATCGGGGTCATTATTTCCGGTGAGGTGAATTACCCAAGCACCAGCCTCAAACCAAGCCGGAGCACACTCGCGCACTAACTGATTGACTGCGACAGCACCTTGAGAGCCACCCATGACTAAAATTACAGGTACGGTGTCAGGAATTGGTAACTTTAGAGGTTGAGGGGCGAGGAATTGCGATCGCACTGGTGTACCCGCAACCACGGTTTTCGCGTGGGGTAAATAGTCAGCAGTCGCCTCAAATCCGATCGCCACTTTAGTGCAAAAAGGACTGAACCAACGAGTCACCTTACCCGGAAAAACATTAGATTCGTGGAGAATCACCGGCAAACCCAAAGAGCGAGCCGCCAGAATTGCCGGTGCTGCGATGTAACCGCCGGTAGTAAACACTCCCTGAAACTTTCCTTCTTTGAGCAACTTTCGCACTTGAAGGATCGAGCTGGCAAGTCCGCCCAAAATGCGCGCTGTACCGAGTCCAAATCGTTGCTGAAAGCCTTCGACGGCGATCGTGTGGAGTGGGTAAAGCGATGAAACTAACTGCGTTTCCATGCGGTCTGGGACTCCCAGCCATTCGATGTGACAGTCGGCCAACTCGGCGGCGGTGGCGATCGCCGGAAATAAATGTCCTCCGGTACCGCTAGCTGCAATCAACAACCGGACGGGGGGTTTTGTCAAGGTATTTGTCTCTTTTACAAGTTCCACAGGTCGATCGATTTTAGATTAGAGGTTTTAGATTATTATGCTTATTATTCCGGCAGTTTCAGCCAATTTTCAATCAGCCATCTAAAATTAGATTGTGCCGTGTCCCCCCTTCCGTTGTCAGTTTTGGTTGCAGGCGAACTGTTGTCCGCGCCGCAAATCCTGACAAATAACCAAATTATCATCTAATGCGTAATTTTTTGAATTTAGTGCCAAGTGTATCTGAGTATTTTTGCAGCCGTCGGGACGAAAAAGCCGATCCTCTTCGTTGGCGTAGCCCCCGTAGGGGCGGGCTGCGCCAACGGGCGATCGTTTTTGGCTTGATCGGCGGGCAGTCGATCGCTCAAATGTTGTTATGTTTAACAGTGGTAAGTGCTGGCGTGCTGCATCCGAATGCTGTAGCGGCGATCGGTGCGACTCCCCAAGTAATCGCCCAAACCAAAGAAAATGCGCCCGCCCCACTCACAAAACTGTTAACAGAAATTGACGCAGCAGCCAACAAGCGCGATGTCAAAGCAGTTATGGCATTTTACGGCCCGAATTTCACTCATTCGGACGGCTTAAATAGTCAAAGTATGGAAAAAGGGTTGACGGAACTCTGGGAGCGATATCCAACGTTGAATTATCGAACTGAGATCAAATCTTGGAAAACCGAAGGTAGCGCCCTTATCGCCGAAACCGTAACTACAATTACCGGCACTCATAAAAAAGATGGAATCGACTTAAATCTGAAAGCTACCATCCGTTCTCAGCAGCGCTTTGAAGGTGAAAAAATAGTTAAGCAAGAGATTTTAGCCGAAAAAACTCAGCTTACTTCTGGCAAAAATCCTCCCACAATTCAAGTGAATTTGCCAGAGGAAGTGAAGGTGGGCCAAGAGTATTATTTTGATGCAATTGTTCGAGAGCCGATCGGCAATGACATTTTGATCGGAACTATTCTGGAAGAACCCGTTACGGAAAAAAGTTTTTTCAAGCCCGCAGAAGTCGAGCTGGAGTTGCTTAATTCCGGGGGGATTTTCAAAGTAGGTAAAGCTCCCGCTACGCCGGAAAATCGCTGGATTTCAGCAGTTCTCGTGCGACAAGGCGGAATTGCAATGGTTAGCGTGCGATTGCGGGTTGTCAAATAATAGATGTTACTTGTTATTGGTTACTTGTTATTGGTTACTTGTTATTGGTTACTTGTTATTGATTGTTTGTTTGTTTGTTGCTTAGTTTTTACTTGTTGGCTATTATAACCAATAACCAATAACAATAACAATAACAATAACAATAACCAATAACCAATAACCAATAACCAATAACCAATAACCAATAACCAATAACCAATAACCAATAACCAATAACCAATAACCAATAACCAA
>JAJAYT010000645.1 GCA_026786085.1 Microcoleus sp. CAN_BIN18
AACAAAAATTAAAAAAATAACAAATGTCTGTGGGAGGGGCGCCCCGCCCTCCCATAAAGACCGGGGGGGACGCCCATCCCACAAGAACAATAAAAATTGTAAGTTATTTAATTCTCATTCCTAATGTGCACATTCGCACCTACATATTATACAGCCGTAAGGTGCGCATTGCGCACCCTACGCATACAGGTTCTATGTCCAGGACTGTATAAATTCCAGGTAGATAAGGGAGATAAGCAACATAAGGAATTTAAGGTATTTAAGCATTTTAAAACCGACAAATTAGCATAGAAATATTTATTTTAAAAGACCGTATCTTCCCCGCATACAAAATAAAAATATTCAATAATGATTACATAACTGAGGAAAGAGCAAGTTCGGTAGGAATAAATCAGCCGCTCAAAAGCTTACTTCTCTTCAATAAAAAACTTGTGTAAATTGGAGAATGAAAAAATGTCTGTATTACATCGCATTAAATCCGGCACATCTGTTTTATTAACATTAGGAACCGTTGCCGGAACCGCAGCACCGATGATTGCTCCCGCGCCTGCTTTTGCTCAGACAGCTTTTTCGGATGTTAATAATAACTACTGGGCAAAAGATTTTATTCAAGATTTGTCAGAAAGAGGGATTATCAAGGGATTTCCTGATGGGAGTTTCCGCCCGGATGCACTGGTAACGCGGGCTGAATTCGCGGCAATGGTGCGATCGGTCAAAAAGGCAAAAACTCGCGATGCTGTACGGTTTGCTGATGTTCCATCGAATTTTTGGGCAAGCGGGGCGATCGCCCAAGCTTACGAAATGGGATGGATGTCTGGTTATCCTGGCAATGTTTTTAGGCCGATGCAGCAGATTCCCCGCGTGCAAGTTGTAGTCGCTTTAAATAACGGACTTGGCTATGAGCCTAAGTGCAGTTTTCAAGATGTTCTCAGCTACTATAATGATGCGGGTGACATTCAAAGTTATGCTGTCAAAAGCGTTGCTGCTGCTACTGAAAAACAGTTGGTTGTCAGTTATCCCAATCCTAAATCTCTGAAACCAAATCAGTCAGCAACGCGGGCGGAAGTGGCTGCTTTTATCTATCAAACATTGGTGAGTACCAATCAAGCAAGAGCAATTAATTCTCCTTACATTGCCAAGATTAATGTTGGTGAGTCTGTTGCTGTGAAAATCCCCAGCGGTACTTCTATTTTAGTGGAGTATGCAAAAGGCAAGATTTTGCTTGGCCCCAATGACAAGTCTCCGATTACGCTGACTGTGGCTGCGGATATTGCGGGGAGTGATGGTAAATTGCTGATACCCGAAGGCTCGAAAATTAGTGGCGAATTGCGATCGACTTCTGCGGGCGCTCAGTTTGTGGCACAGGAATTAAGTATCATCAACGGTAGCAGAGTGCCTCTGAATGCGACTTCGCAACTGATTACTCGGAAAGAAACTGTGACTAAGGGTGTTAATGTTGGTAATCTGGTTAAGAATACGGCGTTGGGTGCAGCAGCAGCGGCGGCGATTGCAGGTGTTACGGGCGATCGGGCGATCGCAACTGAAGAGGTGCTGGGGGGCGCGGGAATCGGCACTTTGCTCGGAGTGTTTTTGGGGCGAGATAAAGTCGATTTGTACGCTGTTAATCCCGACACTGATTTAGATTTGATGTTAAATTCTGACTTGGTTGTTGGTACTGCTAGCACAGGCATTTGTAGTTCGAGATAGAGCCAAGATTTGTATGGTGCGCACTGCGCACCTTACGACTATTTGTAACACGCAAACCAACTTTTTATCTAATTCCTGTCACTTTAAATTTCTACGGACATCCCAAACTTTCTCGCGTAGAAACTCCCGTCACGGGATTGACACCATCTGCTTTTTCGCACATCATTGTTACTTGATAAGCGTCAATAATCGCGTCTGTAAAATCAGCGCCGGAAATTGCAGCATCAAAAAACCGAGTTCGAGTCATAATTGCTTCGGTGAAATTAGCATTCGTCAAATTAGCACCGTCAAATGTAATTCTATCAGCCAATGCACCGGAGAGATTCGCGCCTGATAAGTTGGCATTCAGCAAGACTCCCTTAGTCAAAATCGCATTGGTTAAATCAGCACCTTGAAAGTTGGTTCCCCGCATCTCGGCGGCGACAAATGTTCCCCCGGCTAAGTCAGAATTGGAGAAATCGCGATCGGACAAATTAATATTTGTATAATTAATAATTGTTTTCGGTAGTGCAAATGCCGGAGTCGCACTCAGCAGCACCCATCCAAAGGCTAACACTAAACTTAAAATCAGGCTCAGGAAAATTCGGAATACACTTTTCATAAATATGACACTCATGGTATTTGACTAATAACTAATAATATTATGTCCGAAGAGAGCGATAAACGTAAAATTGGTTTGTAGTGAGGACTTTAGTCCTCTTCCAAATCAGAGTACTAAAGTCCTCACTACAAACAATTATGACTAATTAAATCGCTTCACCCAATCTTCGCCGATGCGAAGTGTCAAGTCAGAATCGATTTCACCAGTAGAAGATGCTTCGATTTTACCGTCGCCTAGGGCTTTTTGTAGTATATTCGCTGCTTCTAAATCGCCTTGCTGCACAATAATTTGACTTTGACGCTGCTTGTCGGGCCAATCTTTGACTACAGATACATTAGAAAATCCCTTTTTTTGGAGAAATGCAGCAACGGTTTTGGCGGTTTTTGGGTTGCTTGAAGCGTTTTGGACAGAGATTTTGAGGTTGCTTGGCGAAACGGACTGGCTGGGATTCGGAAATCTGCCTTGTGCAAAGTCCGGCACGCTTTGCTTGAAATATTGTGTCATAATTCGATCGCGCCCAGCAACATCTAAAATCCAATAACTCCTCAAATCGCCTTGTTCTGAGCTAGAACGTCCGGGCAACATTACCATTTTAAAATTATCTCGCTCCAATTGCAGACCGAAATTTGCGATCGTCAATATTTCCTCAAAATTCAGGTTTGTATCCACATATTTTTGCATCAATCGCACAATTTGTGGCAAGCGCACAACTACTGATGGACTTGCGAGGCGGTTCCGCATAGATTGAATTAAAGATTGCTGGCGCTGAATGCGGCCGATGTCTCCTAAACCGTCATTACGAAATCTAGCAAATTGTTCTGCTTGTTCTCCGTTGAGAGTTTGCCATCCTTGTGCTAAGTTTATTTTTAACTTTTGGGCCGTATCTTTATAGGACATGGCGCGAGGTACAAATACCTCAACTCCGCCTAACAAATCGACTAATTCCCGAAACGCATTGCTGCTAACTCGCACGTATCTTTCAATAGTCGCATTGTTCAACATATTGCTAACCAATCGCGTTGCCAAAGCTGCTCCTCCTCTAGCATTGGCTTCGTTAATTTTGCTGAAGCGAATTCCGGGAATTTCGACTTTAGTATCTCGCGGAATTGAAAGTAAACTAATAGATTTATCTCTAGAATCGAGGTGCAATAAGAGTATTGTATCACTGCGACCGTTAAAAATCTTAGGGGAATTGGCGGCAGCTTCGGGCACGCGGTCAATTCCCAGGATCAAGATATTAACTGGCCGTGATAGGCGGTATCCTGGGCGGTTGGATGATGTATCGTTAAAGCCAGTAGCATCTAGAACTCTGCTAATAATTTGGGGCTCGACGGGCGTTAATAGTGCGGTAATTGCCCCGATTCCTGCGGAGATGGCTGCTGTGAATATCGCGAAAAGTAGCCAAAATATATACAGGGCTATTTTAGGCTTTTTTCTGGATTCGCGATCGACTGGTTGAACAAAGTTTTTTTTAAAGATTGACAAGTTTTTCATTGACTTGCTATTAGTTATTGTATTTTTTCAGCTTTGCAGTAAAACTTGGGCGGTGCTTCTAGAAAGTATTTGAACAAAGCCGGACACAGCCAGCCTTCGAGATTTTTCGCTTCCCACCGATACCAGTTACCGCCGTATTCTGTTTTAAACCACAGCATTTCTGCTTGATATCCGGGAAATGGATTGGCTGAGAATAAGAGTCGGAAACCTCGATCGGCATTCGGGATGTCTGCGACGAGTGCTTCAATCATTTGGGGCACTGAACAAATGGTTCTCGAACAAGTCCGATTTTGATTTCGCTTGTTTGGGCTAGAAATACAAGTCTGGATACATTATATTCTGTGGTGCCAAAGTTGTGCCATAAATTAGGTTCGTAGTGAGGACTTTAGTCCTTCTTGATTTATTAATCAAAAAATGACTGAAGTCCTCACAGGTTCGTAGTGAGGACTTTAGTCCTTCAGGTTCGTGGTGAGGACTTTAGTCCTTCTTGATTTATTAATCGAAAGAGGACTGAAGTCCTGACTACAAACGAGGTTTATCATCGGAATTAAGCGTTATTTCATGGGTACAAAATCATAACCGGTGCCCGATCGCGAAGGGTTGGCCCGATTCACTTTCACAAGCTGAACCGGCATATTCCGAACCCCCGAAGGTAAAAACCGAATTGGGCCAGTTGCTCCCTTTGCTACAAAATCGGAAGCTGAAAGCACTTCTTGAATTCCTTGGCGGGTGGGACTGCGATCGATCGCAGAAATCGACGCCATCGTCGCATCGTAAGTCATCGCACTCACCCAACCAACATCGGCTTTCCACAACTGTCTGGAGTGCCGGGAAAACTCCGATTTGCGATCGCCATCAATGTGCCACGCCACCGCCATCACCATCCCAACCGCCGCAGATCCCCCCACTTCCAAAGTCGTCTTGCTGTACATTGTTCCCATATCCCCCAACACAAACACCCGCCTATGAATAACCGTCACTACTTGCAAAGCTTTATCTAAAGCATCATAGTCCGGATTTAACATAATAACCTCAGCACCGCGACTGATAGCTTGTTCAATACTCTTAGCAGGACTAAAACCAGGATTTGATAAATCAAACTCAGCTACAACTTGCCCGCCACCCAGAGAAACAGCAGCTAAAAACTCTGACTTTAGCGACTCGCTGTAAGCACTTTTGTGATTGAAAAAAACCGCTACATTTCGCTTTTTTAACTTAGTCAGTAGATAATCTGCCAAAGCCCTACCGCCCACATAAGCTGTGGGAACTGTCCGAAAAAAATAGCGACTCAAATTAGCAGGTTTAACAGCAGTGCTAGTTCCCGAAATTATCGGCAATTTTCCCAAATCGTAAATCGGTAAAGCGGCCAAAGTAGCTGTACTTGTGTGGTGGCCGATTACACTCAAAACCTCGCGATTTTTCACCAAAGCCGAAGCAATTTGTTTCGCGACTGCGGGATGATCGTCATCGTTAGCAATAATGACTTTGAGAGGCCGGCTATTGATACCACCAGCTTGATTGATTTGAAATTGAGCTTGAGCGACTCCGCGCAATATATCTAAAGCTGCATTCGGGTGACTCGTCGTAGGTGCTACTACGGCGATCGTGTAGGATTTGCGATCGCCAATCCGAGCATTGTTCAGATAAATTCTAGTTTCCGGTGCATTGTAACAACGGCGCAGAGCTTGTTCAAAATGACCGACTGCTTGCTGGTAGTTGCCCGTAGCCATCGCCTCAATTCCCTTATTTTTGGCTGCTCTAAATTCTGGTCTTTCCAGGTTGATATCTTCTTTTTCCACCAATCTTTTTTCGCCATAACTCATCCGCTCCTTGATATCAAAACTCAAACTTCTCTGGTATTGAAGCGCTGTTTCTCCCGGAGTGCTGTAACTGCCAAAATCTGTATGAGGCGGGAAACCTGATTTCTCCAACAGCCACAACACCACTGCAATTAGAAAACCTGCCATCGCTAGAGAAATTAAAAGCAAAATAGTTTCATTTTTCTGGCGCATAGGTTTCTCAATTAAATCAGTTCGCGAATAATTTTTTTGAAGAATGGCAACACAAACCTGTAGGAAAGTCGGGATACTCCCATTAAAGTATACGACAATAAAATAGCTAAAACTGTCAGCAGCCCCACGATCGCCAATCCCTGAATCCCTAATTGCACGGGATTTAAAATAAACCAAGCCGGGAATAATACAAAAATTATCGTATTAGTAATGACTAAAGTAATAAAAAAATAAAACTTTTGTTTCAGGGGGCGGTATTGAGAAAAGATGACACCAGCAAGAAGCAGCAGCCAGATCAGCGTGCTAATCCAAACAGTTCCCAAAAGGCTGACAAGGCCGATCGCCAACAGCCAACTACCAGAACCCGCGATCGCCGATCGCCTCAACAATTCCCTAATATTAAGTTCCCCAAACTCTGACTCCTCCTCGGTTTCCTCCGATAAATTACTTGTCAAATTAATTGCATTTGTACCCGCCTCAATTTGCACCGCAGCTTGCGTTTGTTGAGCGACCAAGCCATTGCCAGCAGGTGCGATCGCCCCCGTCGGCATTTCCCCAGCCAGAGCGGCCAGCACCTGAGCAGCCGACTCAAATCGATCGCTCGGAGCGGCCATTACCATGCGATCGAGAATAGCAGCCAGTCGATCGCTCACATCAGCCCAAACGCGCCAATTCCAGCGGCGAGTAGGAGACTCCATCAACTCCTGCGGCCTTTTTCCCGTCAGCAAATACAGGCAAGTCACCCCCAAAGCGTACAAATCCGTTGACGGATAAACCGGTTCCCCCGAAACCTGTTCCGGCGGCGCATAGCCACTCGTGCCAAAGACGATAGAACTTTGAGCCGAAACACCCGCCGTCACCTGTTTCACCGCCCCAAAATCAATCAAAAACAGCTTTCCGGCAGCTTCACCCACAGCAGTTTCGCGCACAATATTATCCGGCTTAATATCGCGGTGAATCGCGCCGTTATCGTGAATGAATTGCAGCACAGGCAAAATTTGCTGCAAAACATCCACTATCTCAGCTTCGGAAAACTTGCCACGTTGGGCGATTTCCTGCCGCAAATCTGCACCGTCTACGAATTCCTGAACCAAATAAAAAAACTCTTGAACCTCCGGCTTAGAATCGATTTCACTGAAAACACCCTCACCTTCGGAAGATGGAATCTGCCCTAAATTTTGAGCGTCAGCTACGTGCAGCACGCAGTAAGCGTACAAAGTCGGAATTTGCGCGTGTCTGTCGCCCAAACTGTTCAAAACATCAGCCTCTCGCCGAAAAGCCCGCGCCGCCGCCATAAGCTGATTTGAGTTGAGATGGAGTGGCGGCTGCAATCGCTTGACAACGCACTGCAATTTCAGGGGAGAACCGAGGGCCAGGGCTTGAAAAGTCGTGCCAAAAGCTCCCCGCGAAAGCGGCCTCTGTGGTAAAAAGCGGCTGTCCAAAATTAACGGCATCCCGCAAGCAGCGCAATACTTTTGAGCGATTTCGTCAAGACTGGCGCTGTCATTGAAATCGGGGAAAGAGTTAAGCGGATTTGGGCAGCTTGGGCGGGTGCAGTAAATGTCCATCGATTCAAATCTGTGTTGATGCAATTGGGCAGCGGGCGATCGAGTTAAACCAGCAACCCTACAAAAATACCTTGAAAAATGCAAAAATTAGCAAAAATGCTGGAATGCGGCTTGCTTGTCCGGGGGGAAGTGGCTGTTTGGTGGTTTGGGCGATCGAAATAAAAGTTGTTTACAGTCAGGATAAAGACTACTTATTCACTCAAACTATGAGGACTTGCATTCCTCACCCAAAAAATGGGTTTAAAGCCCCGTCCTTCTAGGACTGCTTTTTCTTCTTTAGGCTTCTAATTAATTCTCTAAGCACATCATTCTTAGGCCTGCCTACAATCTTGCGGTATTACTCAAGAATCTCAAACTCAGATTCCTCAACCCACAAATCTAGACATTTTTTCAGAGATTATCCGGCGTTTTTCTAGACAATAATATCATGGGAGGATCAAACAATGTTTGGATGCCAACAGATTCTAATCAAGTCAGAGAAAGAGACTCAATCAGTCCTTGAGTATCTTTGTTCTGAGTCGGCAAAGCTGTCTAATTGCGGCATTTACTACAGGTGCCAGTTATATTTCAAAACTCGCAGAATTCCGAATCGTGCAGAGTTGAACAAGGTTTTGGGAACCGAGAATCAGCATCTGCATTACAAAGCGTTCTATTCGGATACAGCTAAACTGTCGAGATTTAACTGTTATTTTAACTCTTGAGAAATTGATCCGACTAAGGATTGACCAAATAATTGCGGCTTTGGCAAGGTTTTACCATCATCTAGCGTCGATTCAGTTAGAAGTTCCAAAACCTCGCGGGCATTGTGTAATGCGTCTTCGTAAGTATCCCCGTGGGTATGACAGTAGTCGCCCCATTCTGGAAAGCTAACGACATAGCACCGATCCTCATCTGACCACTGAATAATAATAGTGTAATGACTGTTCATCTGTCTTCCTCCTCAATTTCGGCTATTTGCTTGAGAGCGTTGTCAACATCTTTTTCTTGGTAGAGCTTAGCATCACCGCCATCTTTTCCTGAGAGAGTCAGCTTTCCTGGTATCAGAGGATGCGACCATTTGGTGTGGCTACCTTTAGCAGACTCACAACTAAATCCTGCTTTCAATAATAGGCTTTTTAAATCCCTGATTTTTCTGGGCATCCCCTACTTACCACTCCCCTCTGTTTCCATTTTTAATTATTCATTTTCAATCTTTAATTTTAACGCTTCACGCTCACGATTGCCACTCTCCCCTGCAAAAATCAGGTATTGCTGATGAAAGTCTATATCCCCCTTATACAGTCCCAGATTTTAGGCTAAATTTACTAAAATCATAACGACTAAAGTCCTCACTACAAACTTGTCAGCTCAACTAGCGCCTTAGCCAAATATTCATATTGCGGCAAAGTATTGTAAAACTGAGCTGAAATTCTCACCAACCGCTTGCTAGCATCAGGCCAAGGAATCACGGGCACTTCAATCTTAAAAATCTCCCACAGCGCCTCTTGCAAAAGTGGAATTCCTCCGTTTCCAACCGCATCAGAATTTTGATCGCCCAGCGGTACAACAGCCATCGAACCAACCATTTCATCGGGACAAGGCAGTGGTAAATCTAATTTATCCGCCAATATTTGTCTCCCAGCTAATGCTAAAGCATGATTTTTTGCCATCAATTCTGGCCAGCCGCCGCTCAACAAAGAACCCATAAAATCGATCGCCACAGGGACGCACAAATAAGGACTCGGATCGACTGTTCCCATCCAGTCAAATTCTAATTGAAAGCGTGATTTGTCAGCGCGGGGCGAATTAGCACCGTGACTGATCGTAGTTGGCCGAATGGCATCTTGCTTGTCGCGCCGCACGTACAAAAAGGCAGCACCTTTCGGCGCGCACAGCCATTTGTGGCAATTTCCGGTATAGTAAGCGGCGCCAATTTCATCTAAATTCAGCGCTAGCATTCCGGGCGCGTGAGCTCCGTCTACCAATACATCGACGCCGCGGTTAGTTAACTCGCCGACTAACTGTTTGATGGGAAATATTAAGCCTGTTTGGCTGACAACATGGTCTAGTAAGGCTAACTTTGTTTGCGGCGAAACGCACTTAATTATTGCTTCAATAATTTGTTCGGGCGACTCAATTGGAAATGGTACTTCCGCGACTATTATTTTAGCGCCTGTGCGCTCTGCGATAAAGTCAAGGGTGTTACGGCAGGCGTTGTATTCCTGATTTGTAGTTAGCAATTCGTCGCCAGGAGCAAAAAAGAGCGATCGCAAAACTGCATTGACTCCCGTCGTCGCATTCGGCACAAACGCCAACTCTTCCTCATTTGCACCGATAAATGCTGCTAACTGGTTTCTGGCATGATCCAACAGCGGCTCAAATTCCCGCATTAAAAAGCGCAAAGGTTCTCTTTCGAGTTGTTCTCGAAAACTGGTTTGCGCTTCCAGTACGGGAATCGGACAAGCCCCAAAGGAGCCGTGATTGAGGAAAGTGATATCGCGATCGAGTAACCAATATTCGTTAATCATTAGTTATTAGTTATTAGTTATTAGTTATCAGAAGTGTTGAATGCTTATTAAGAGGATTCTAAAAATAGATACACGAATCCTATCAACTGCTGATTTTAGCAATTAAATACGATTTCCTTAAACCAGTGAATATAGCTGATTTTCTCACACATAAAAGCCTGTAAAT
>JAJAYT010000646.1 GCA_026786085.1 Microcoleus sp. CAN_BIN18
CTTTGCTTGTGTTCCCAGTAAATATCTGCTAAAATTGGTACAGCTTGAGTAGCCGCCGCTGTCGGAGTATGCGCTCGTTTATCTGCTACTAAATCGGCAAGAGATTCGTCTCTTTCGTGTCCGATTCCTGTAATAATTGGAATTGCACAATTCGCGATCGCCCTGACGACTCGTTCATCATTAAAACAAGCCAAATCTTCCGCAGAACCGCCGCCCCGCCCTAAAATGATCACATCGGCCCTACCGTCCAATTCTACGCGGGCGATCGCCCTAGCAATAGCAGCAGCAGCCAAATCCCCCTGTACCAAAGTCGGCGACAGCAACACCCGCAAACCCGGATATCTCTGCGCTAACGTGCGCTGAATATCCCCCCACGCAGCACCGGTATCCGATGTCACCACGGCCACAATCTGCGGGTGTGCGGGAATCGGGCGCTTTCTGGCGAGATCGAAGAAACCCTCGGCTTCTAAGCGCGATCGCAATTGCTGCAACCGCAAAGCCTCCAATCCTTCCCCACCCGGTAGCGATTGCACCACAGTCAACTGGTACTCGCCGCGATTTTTGTACACCCGGATGCTTCCCAAAACCAGCAATTGTTCGCCTTTTACGGGCATTTGCACCAATTTCTGCCGCTGAGAATTCCACACCACGCAGCGAATCGCAGCGCTTTTGTCGGGATCGCACAGAGTGAAAAAGCAGCCGCTGGCGTGCTGCGAAACGTTCGACACCTCGCCGATTAGCCAAACCGATCGCAAGTTGCGATCGCCCTCCAGCAACTCTTGCAGGTATGATGTTAGTCCGCCCACCGACAACGTTGTATCAGGAAAAATTGCATTCATTGATAGTTCTAATTCCAGAAACCTAGGCTACTATATTTCAAGACGCTTGGGATAAAAAGACCGGGCGGTTGAAACCGCGTCTATACAAACCAAACCCGCCTCCGCGGGTTGAAGACCGATTGGTTGAAATTACCTTATTTTCTTCAGTCCGCGGAGGCGGACTTCGTTTGACAAGAAGCGGTTTCAACCGCCGTCTGATCCGATCGCAAATCAACAGCAAACAAACTAATGATATCAGATACCATGACTTCGATGAATATGCTGCGCCAAGAGGCTGCGGCGATCGGCATTACCGATGCCGAAGCCAGAAAATATGGCGATCTCCGGCATAAAAGAACTTGGTCTTTGGCGATCGAACATCATCTTTCGATGCAAGATTTTGCTGATAACATAGAATCATCCTTCACAACTCCCGAACCCGATTCTTCCCTCGCACTCAACCACTCTCAGACTGCGGAGTCGAAAGAATATGGTATTCAGCTAACGGCGAACCTGGGCGAATCTGGAGTCAAAATTGAGAACAAAATAGCATCTTTTGCTTCGCCCCAACAGCCAGGAATTGCGATCCTCTGCGTTGGCGTAGCCCCCGTAGGGGCGGGCTTCGCTAACGGGCGATCGCACAACAATTCCGACCACCGCAGTCACCAAAACCGAGGTTTTAAACAAGTAGTTCAAAACCACATTAAAGCATTAACAATTGCATCAGCCTCCAGCACAAATCAGCTTAATTCACAATT
Organism: Microcoleus sp. CAN_BIN18; assembly: GCA_026786085.1. Taxonomy (GTDB): domain Bacteria; phylum Cyanobacteriota; class Cyanobacteriia; order Cyanobacteriales; family Microcoleaceae; genus Microcoleus. The sequence goes on from JAJAYT010000646.1 coordinate 1,577, forward strand.
CAGCAATTGGGTTTGTCCTGAGTGCGGACCAGATGGCGAATTGGGTTGTCACCTTTGCGCCGGATCAGGCTATGTAGGAGACATTGCAGCTATTGGATGGACGCTAGCTTATATGGAAATGTTGGGCTGTTCTGCTAGGGAAATCGAACCGTTGAGGAAATGTTCGGCTGCATCCGAGACTCTGGAATTGCATTTAAAAGTTTGTGTTGCTATCAAAAGAAGTACCGAGGTTTTAGCCCGGACTGAGAAATGGGTAAAAGTTTAGTCTTCCTAATTGTTAACAAACAACACGGATTCTAGCCCTTTTAAAGCAACTTCCAAATCATCGTTGATAACTTGAAAATCAAATTCGCGCGCTGCTTCAATCTCCTCTTTAGCCCGCAACAACCGACGGGCGATCGCACTTTCGGAATCTTGACCCCGACTCCGCAGCCTCCGCTCCAATTCTTCCCAAGAAGGAGGTAAAATAAACAGTCGCAAAGCCTCCGGAAACTTATTTCTAATTTGTCTCGCCCCTTCGAGTTCAATTTCTAGGATTACCCATTTTCCCTCACCGATTCCCTGTTTGAGAGCAAAATATGGAGTACCGTAAAAATTGCCAGCAAACTCAGCCCATTCCGCCAACTCGCCAGCCTCAACCATTTGCTCAAAACGGCTGCGGCTGACAAAATAGTAGTGTTTTCCCTCTATTTCTCCCTCACGGGGCGATCGAGTTGTCACCGATACCGAAAGATGCAATTCGGGATGACGATTGAGGAGCGATCGGACTAAGGTGCCTTTCCCCACACCGCTAGGCCCAGTCAGAACAATTAATTTACCGGATTTCATTTTTAGAATAGAAACTTGTCACAATTTAAGCTTTCGGTTACTTTATACTGTCAGTGCTCAAATTGCAACTGACAAACCTCAATCATCCCGACTTTGACCGTCTTTGCCGATCGCAAAACGATTTGCCACTGTTTCCGGCTGAATCGCCGACAGGATGACGTGACTCGAATCCGTAATAATTACCGCTCTCGTGCGGCGGCCGTAGGTAGCATCAACCAATTGTCCCCGCTCCCGCGCATCAGTAATTATACGCTTAATTGGCGCTGACTCAGGACTGACAATCGCAATCACTCGGTTAGCCGACACAATGTTACCAAAACCGATATTAATTAATTGAATATCCATGAATATCTCAATGTATAGGTGAACGAGTAAATATCAATTCTTACTTATTATCATATATACAACAATTTTATGTGACAAGTTTAGAATTATTCATCACTAAATCTTTTAGTTTTTACCTGCATCTTTTTTGGTTTTTGATACCGAGTCCGCCCGTCTTTATCAAAACTTTAAAAAAGTAACACTTTTGACCACTGTATATTAAAGATTCGGTAAAATCCTCGATTCCTAGTTGCGAATAAAAGCCTTAGCTGTATTGAGAAAATAGCCCGTAAATGTTGCGAAATATAAAGTTAATTTTAGGTGGAGGGGAAGTTAAGTATAATCACTGATGCAATGATAGCAAATATTGGCGAAAGGCAGTTTATACTGACAGTATGAATATCGATGCTACTGCGATCAGCCTTCAGCCTAACCTAAAACCTGCTGGCGATTACCTACGGGATAGCTACGCGGCGCGTACATCATCCTCAATTTTCCACAGAAACATTGGGGAGAAAGTGTAAAACTACAGATGTTTCTTGCATGATGTTCTACAATTAGTACAGTCTATGAATATAATTTTAGTCAACCGTAAAATTCATTTTCGCAAATATTGCATAGCAACTCGCATTACTTTACAAAGTGTTCTCGAATTGCTGGCTGAGGGACTTTCATTTGAAGAGAGTATTCGAGACTATTATCCAGATTTGCAGGTAGAGAATATTTGTGGCTGCGTGCGGTACGCTTAAATTATTGTTGAGGCAATTCACACTACCGAAAAGACGGTGAATCAGGCTCATTCAACTCTGCAAAAGCTACTTTTACGCACGCACAAACATCTTTCCAATCACGCTTTTGGCTACTTAGTCTCGTGTTTCTCGCTTTCAGGGAAAAGCATAGATGCGTACTGTAAAGAGAAGGTTGTTATATCGGTTCGATCGTCCTCAGTCCAAGTATCGCTTCGATCGATAACCGACACATTTTGCTCAACTAAATCGTTGAGGATAAGATTTGCCAAGCGCAAACGTTCCGTCAGCGACAGATTGCGGACAACTTCAGTATAAATTTCTTGAGCAGTAGTTGGCATAATAAAACCTCCTGTCCCTCATCTTAACCTGAATCAGCCGTTTTGTGCAGCGAGGCGAAGTGAATTCAGCAAATAACCGGGATTAATGCAGATAAATTCACCCGCATTAATCCTAGTTATTCCACAGTTTGTTAAGCCGCAACTAAACCGCTGTGTCTCAACAAAGCTTTAGTGCTGGGTTCGCGTCCCCGGAAAGTTTTAAACACTTCCATCGGGTGCAAACTGCCGCCCAATCCTAACACTGTATCTCGGAAGCGCTTGCCTGTAGATGCGATCGCACTTTCATCTTCCAAACCCGCCTCCTCAAACGCCCCAAAAGCATCAGCGCTGAGAACTTCCGCCCACTTATAACTGTAATAGCCCGCCGCATAGCCTCCCGCAAAAATATGTCCAAAAGCGCACAAAAATGCGTCTTCTTCCAGAGGAGGCAACACAGTAGTAGTTTTAGCGATGCGCTTGCGAACATCCGCCACAGTTTCGCTGCCGCCCGATCGATAACGGTGGTGCAATTCGATATCAACACTGCTAAGATGTACTTGCCTGAGCATGGCGCTGCCGCTCATGTAGTGGCGCGCTGCTAGCAGTTTTTGGTAATAGTGTTCCGGCAAAGTTTCCCCAGTTTGGTAATGCTTCGCCATCCCGAACAAAGTCGCGCTATCGTAACACCAATTTTCCATAAATTGACTGGGCAATTCCACCGCATCCCACTCAACATTATTGATGCCCGAAGCCCCAGGATAGTCTACCGTTGTCAGCATATGCTGCAAACCGTGACCGAATTCGTGAAACAAAGTTTCTACTTCCAAGAAAGTCATTAAACTCGGTTTGTCGTCAACCGGAGGGCTTTGGTTGCACACCAAATAAGCCACCGGCAACCGCGTGGTAGTCTTGCCCGCTTCCACAAATTTAGCGCGCACCACGCACTCGTCCATCCAAGCACCACCGCGCTTTTCTTCCGGGCGACTGTAGGGGTCTAGATAGAAATTGGCGATCGCATTTCCGGCTTCATCATCTATTCTGAAATAGCGCACATCTTCGTGCCACACAGGAGCTTGACCGTCCGCCGCCGTTACTGTCACGCCGAACAACCGCTTTACCAATCCAAATAATCCGTCCAATACCTGCGGCAAAGCAAAATAAGGACGCAATTCTTCGGCACTAAAAGCAAACTTTTCCTCCCGCTGGCGTTCCGACCAAAAACCAATATCCCAGTGCTTCAAATCCCCAGCTTCCGGCGCGCCTTTTTCGGCAGCAAAAGCTTTCAATTCTTCTAAATCTTTGACAGCAGCATTGTAACTAGCTAAGCGCAATTCTTCTAACAAAGCTTCCACTGCTGCAACGTCGGGAGCCATTTTGCTCGCCAGACTCAATTCGGCATAACTGCTAAAGCCAAGTAAAGCTGCTTTTTCGTGGCGCAGTGCTAAAATGCGATCGGTCAAAGGCCAATTATTCAATTCTCCGCTACTTGCTCTGCCGATCAAAGCTTTGTACAACTTTTCGCGCAACTCCCGACGGGTACTGTGCTGCATGAAAGGGCCGTAACTCGGAAAGTCTAAAGTAATCCGCCAAGGGCCGTTTTCAGCATCCGCATTTTCTGCACCCGCAGCGCGAGCGGCTTGAGCTGCTAAACTCAATAAACTCGGCGGCAAACCGTCAATTTCGTCTTTGTTTGTGAGGGTGATACTGAAAGCTTTGGTAGCGTCGAGGGAGTTGATTGGAAATTTGGTTTTAAATTACGGCATTTAATAATTAATTGGAATTCAACGGTAATTTTTGTTCACTTAAAAACCAACC
>JAJAYT010000647.1 GCA_026786085.1 Microcoleus sp. CAN_BIN18
TATCGATTTTTTTGTATTTTGAATTGTCAATTTCGTCTTGGTTTTTCGTATTTTTTATTTGGTATTTGGGAATTGGTAATTTGGTATTGGGAATTGGTAATTGGGAATTGCTAATTGGGAATTGCTAATTGGGAATTGGGAATTGCTAATTGGGAATTGCTAAATAGTAGGTTGAGTCAAGAACCCAACCTACTAACTAATGACTGATGACTAATCACTGATGACTAATCACTGCTGACAAGCCAACGACGGGCAAGCGGGCAAGCTGTCAACCGTCAACTGTCAATTGTCAACTGTCAACTATCAACTGTCAACTGTCAACTGTCAACTGTCAACTATCAACTGTCAACTATCAACTGTCAACTGTCAATTGTCAACTGACCAATGACTAATAACTAACTATTAGCGAGCCGGCCGAGCTGGAGATGGAGCCGGAGAGCTTGGAGTCGGCCGAGTTGGAGCCGATCGAGCTGGAGCGGGAGCAACCTGTGGAGTTTGGTTCCCAGCACCAGCCGGTTGGAGCGATCGGACAAATTCCAGCGACTCCCGCGACGGAACCAAAATCATTTGGGTCAAAAACGGGTCGTTTTCAGTGCGCAAAGCTTCCAAAACACTCTCCAAGTTCACCACCTCAATCTTAATTGTGGCAGTCACGGTCGGCTGCTGCTGTTTAAAACGCTCGACCATTCCCAGCAATTCCTCCTTGTTGAAAAACAGAGGAATCACCTCTTGCTGGCCTCGCTGAATCGTCAAATAACCATTTTCTGGGCCGCCTCTGGCCAAGAACAAAGGTACACCGTTGAATTCGTTAACTTGTTGCCCAGTTTGCTGAAGTACAGTTTTAGCCGACTGCACTTGCTGCGGAGTCGGAACGAAAGCAAACTGCACCTCATCTGGCTTGCCTTTATTGGCTTGAGTGAGCTGATAAATTTCCCCCAGCGACACCGGCATCACGCGCACCGACGCAGCCAACTGAGGATTTCTGGTTTTCAGTTGCTCCACAAAAGCTTGAGCATCTTTTTGGCTGATGAAAATTCCCGCCACGGAAGCATTACCGGTTTGACCCTGACCCTGCTTAGGAACAGTAGCGATTAGGGGCGCACCAGTCGCGTCTGTAATCGTAAATACTGGTACCGATCGCAATTTTTCCAAAATTTGCGGCTCCGGCAGTGCCAATGCAGACATCTTGCCAATTAGCGAGGGGCCGAGCAGAGTGCTGCCGACAATCCCCAATATTGCGCCTAAACGAACTAATGATTTCATGTTTTTTCCACCATCCGCGATCCTGAAACACATTAACGCAAAGATTGGCACCTTCACACGATCGACAAAAACTGCCTTAATCTGTTTCCACTTTAACCAAGCGTAAACATCAGAGGCAGTTTCTGTATGAGTCTATTATTTAATGTTGTGCGATCGGGATGACAGGATTTGAACCTGCGACATCCTGCTCCCAAAGCAGGCGCGCTACCAAGCTGCGCTACATCCCGTTGTGGTAGTTATCCACTTCATCACCATTTACACACAAAACCCCAAGCTTGTCAAGCTATTTTTGAATTTAATTTCAAATAAACCTCGATCGGTGATAGCAGCGTCAATATTGCCTTGCTGGGAGAAATCAACGCTGACCGTTCACCGATCGACTAATCTGGATACCAAAACATACCTTTAATCCCCTCTGGGTCGGACATAAAGCCCAAATTTTGGTAAAAATTCACCACCTGGGGGTCGGCAAATAAGGTAATGTTGCTGATGTCTTCACTGCGGAGTTTTTTGATGATGTATTTCATCAGTGCCTTGCCCATGCCTTTACCCTGATAGTCAGGATGAACTACCACATCCCAAAGCGTGGCATTAAAAGCATGGTCTGAAGTCGCTCTAGCGAAACCAACCAGCCGTCGCTGGCTGCCCCGCATCTCCCACATAGAGACGACTAGGAAGCTGTGCTGAATAGCTTTTTTGACTTTACGCAGGGGGCGGCGAGACCAACCCACTGCATTACAGAGTTCTTCGAGTTCGTAGAGGTCAATGTCCCGATCGCAACTGAAAAAGATGCGAGCGTTGCCGCTGGCGGGTTTGCGAAACGTTGGGGAAAGCGGATCGCCTAACCCAACGGTCACATCTTCCTCAAGTTCCGCTGTTTGGGGTACAGAGGCAGACTCAGAACTACTAAATAAGTTTTTCCAAAAACCCATGCAGGCGCGGTTAAGGTAGTAGAAGTTGGACGACTTGAAAGAGAACCCGACAGATCAACCCACTCCGATCGGCGTGGGATGAATTGCGGGTAGCCTTGTGAGCAACAGTTTACGGTAAACTCATCTTACGCCGAAAGCAGCGATTTGTCGTCTAACATTGAGTCTGAGCTTTTTTTGATTCTCGTCAAGTTTGGTAGAAATGTTCTGCAAACCTGTACCCGGACAATCCGCTCTTAAGGTAAAATTTGTTGCCGGCTCACGACAGAGGCATTTTGGGAATTGCTTCTTTTAAATGCTGCCGATCGCGCCGGAACTTATACGCTGGGTGGGAAATACGACCGGAATATCACAACCATGACCTTCTCATGATACGTTCACACACAGATTTTACCCACCCAAAAACGGATACCGTGCCACTTACGACCGTCGTGGAGAGCTCGAAATTTTAGACAAAAGTTCCAACTCCCAGATTCATCTGTGGAGTAAATCTAAAATCTAAAATCTAAAACTTGTACTGAGCGAAGCCGAAGTATCTAAAATCGACTTACCTCTGGTTTTAGTTCGGATGCGAGCACAATTTAAGTCGAATCGTCAAATCTAAAATCCCATTGCCATAAGGCATGGGAGAGCAAATACCTAGTATATCTCCCGCACCTTCCCCTCAATTATGGCTTCGGGTTTAAAACCATCTACACTAGAACTTCTCAAGCGCTTTAACCGAGCGTTTCCACAGTTTTATGAGCAATTTGTCAGCAGCGAAATCCAACTGCAAAACCTCAAATTAGCTTACCAACTTTACAAAACTCGGCAAGCAGTCATCGAAATCAGAGCCGAAGGTAATAAAAGTGCCCTGCATTTTGCTTACCGGAACCAATCTTTTCTACTGAGCGACATTTTTGGTGTGCTCGCAGCCTACGGACTGACGATTCACAGTCTGAGTCTGTACGGTCAAATTTACCCGCCGATGCTGGTATTTATCAAATTGGTAGTATCTCGCGGTGGCAAGGTACTGGCAGATAAAACAGCAGAAAACGTCTGTAGGGCGGTTCGAGAGGCCTTGGCGGGGCATTTTGAGGTTGAAGAGATGTTGGCGGTGGAATTTAATTTAGACGCGGGTTTGGAGGATGTGGCAACTGAATTTTATGTCGATCCGGTTTTCCACTTGCCAGCTCTGCTGATAGAAGCAGATAATCAGCCTGGACTTTTTTACAAAGTTATGTATGCCATCTGGCAAGAGGATTTGTTGGTGGTAAATGCTAATTTGCTGGTTTGGCGGGGTAGAACTCGCCTGATTCTTTATTTGTTGGGGCCCAATGAAAGTTTAATTCCTGAGTATCTGGGGCAGAAAATCGCTGAGGGGGTGCGACAAAGATTGCTGGGCGAGCGGTTTTAGCGATCGCGCTGATGCTGGCGAAACTGGGTTTTTGCTCGATGCTTGGCCTTAATCCTGAGAAAGTGAAATTAAGCCGATCGCCATCCTCGAACTGCCGATCCCTCTGTGTTGATTTCGGGATAGGATAAAATTATGGCAACCATCGACATCCTAGGGGCTCGGCACGCTTGCGATTTGACGGCTCCGACTGCAACTTCTCCGGTTCTGGTATTTGTCCACGGCTGGCTATTAAGCCGCCGCTACTGGCAACCTTTGACCGATCGCTTGGCACCCAACTATCAGTGCCTGACTTACGATTTGCGCGGGTTTGGCGATTCTCAATCCGAGGGCGAGAGCCATCCCGGGCATTCCCAAGCGCTCAATTCCTGCTACACTCCCGCAGCTTACGCTCGCGATTTGGAAATTTTACTCGAAAAACTCGATATTTCTAATGCTTGGCTGGTGGGGCACTCTCTCGGCGGTACGATCGCCCTTTGGGGAGCCAGCCAATTGTCCGATCGCATTAAAGGTGTTGTCTGCATCAATGCAGGCGGCGGCATCTATCTAAAGGAAGAATTCGAGCGGTTTCGCTCCGTCGGCAAACAGCTAGTCAAAATGCGTCCCCGCTGGCTGCCTCACTTGCCCTTAGCAGATTTCGTGTTTGCGCGGGATTCTGTGGCAAGCTCGATCGGGCGCGACTGGGGAAGGCAGCGCTTGATAGATTTCGTGGCCGCTCATCCTGACGCAGCTTTGGGGGCTTTGTTGGACTCCACCACAGAAGCCGAGATTCACCTGTTGCCGCAAATAGTGTCCCAACTCAAGCAGCCTGTTTATTTTATTGCCGGCACTAAAGACAAAATTATGGAACCAAAATACGTGCTGCATTTGGCGAGCTTTCACTGGATGTTCCAAGGCAGCGGCGAAAATGTGCTTCAGCTTGATTGCGGCCATTTGGCAATGATGGAACAGCCGGATGCAGTGGCTAGTTACCTGGAAAATATTCTGAAAAAACATACTTAAAGGGAATTGGGTACAGCGCAGCCGAGGAATGGGGCATTGGGCACAGACCCGGTTTGTGCAAGCAAATCTTCCCAAACAGAAAGTCACAACTCAAA
>JAJAYT010000648.1 GCA_026786085.1 Microcoleus sp. CAN_BIN18
ACGTACAACCGCCCGGTCTTCAACCCGCGGAGGCGGGTTTCGTTTGTGTAGACGCGGTTTCAACCGCCTTGCGTCATCAACCCGCGGAGGCGGGTTTCGTTTGTGTAGACGCGGTTTCAACCGCCCAGTCTTCTGCCTGACTAATCGGAATCTCGATCGCAAACTCAGTACCTTTCCCCAATTGGGAACTACACTTAAAAACACCACCATGTTTCTCTACCACAATTTGGTAACTAATTGACAGTCCCAATCCAGTACCTTTGCCCACCGGCTTAGTCGTGAAAAAAGGGTCAAATATGCGTTGTCTCATCGATTCCGAAATTCCAGAACCGTTGTCAGAAATCCGAATCACCGCGCTAGGAACATTGCCATTAATTTGACCGACAGAAGTAGAGATTTTAATTTGAGGAATCACTGATTTGCGATCGACCAACTTGTCCGATTCCAAAGCATCGATCGCATTTCCGATGACATTCATAAACACCTGATTCAACTGTCCGGCATAACACTCAACCAGAGGCAAAGTGCCGTACTCTTTAACTAGCAGAATGTTAGCACTGTCCGGATTAGATTTCAGCCTGTGCTGCAAAATTAACAGCGTGCTGTCAATGCCCTCGTGAATATCAACCCCCTTCATTTGACTTTCATCCAGACGAGAGAAATTCCTCAAAGACAGAACTATTTGACGAATGCGATCGGCTCCCACCTTCATAGATAATAGCAACTTCGGCAAATCTTCGAGCAGAAATTCCAAGTCAATATCTTCGGTCAATTGGCCAATTTCAGGACTAGAATCGGGATATTGCTGCTGGTAAAGTTCCACCAAACTCAGCAAATTTTCAGTATAATCAGTAGCGTGATTGAGATTGCCGTAAATAAAATTAACTGGATTGTTAATTTCGTGAGCAATACCCGCCACCAGTTGCCCCAAACCAGACATTTTTTCAGTCTGAATCAATTGAGCTTGAGTTTGCTGTAAATCCTTCAAATTTTGAGCGATTTGTGCTGATTGGTTTCTGGTTTGAGCCAGCAAATCAGATTGTTGAATAGCTACGCCTAACTGATTGGCAATCTGAGCTAAAAACTTAACTTCTGAACTTTGCCAACAGCGCGGCCCAGAATGTTGATAAGCTGCCAGCAAACCCCAAAGTTCTTGTCCTACAAAAATCGGCGCGATCGCATAAGCCTTGACCTGAAATTGCTCTAAAATACTAACATGACACTCCGAGTGATCGGCTTGATAGATATCGTCAACGGCTAGAGTTTCATTATTGAGATACCTACCACCTCGGTTTTCCTGCAAATAAGTATCTTCCCAAACCGTATTGATACCTTCCCCTACCAATTTTTTCCAGCCATCTTTGACAAACTCGGCAACATATTGACCGCTCCAATCAGGATTAAAGCCATAGATAGCAATTCTATCGACTTGCATAAACTGACAAACTTCTTGGGTTGCCGTCTTAAAAATCGCATTGATATCGAGAGACTCTCGAATCTTGGCCACCACTTCAAACAGTATCCGCTGTTGCTCGGCAGCCCACTGTAAATCAACTGCTTGCTGCCGCGTTTGAGCGAGCAAATCAGCTTGTTCTAATCCGACGCTCAACTGAGCTCCGACTTGCGTAGCAAACTGGATTTCCGAAGTGTTCCAATTGCGCGAACCGCTGCACTGGTGCACGCACAGCAAACCCCAAAGTTGGCTGCCATTCATCAGCGGCATAATCACCTGAGCTCTAATTTGAAATTGAGCTAAAATAGCAGCGTGGCAGTCTGAGAGTCCAGCACTGTCGATGTCTGGCAGCACTTGAATGTGTCCCTTACTGTATTTATTGGCATAGTTTTCGCCAAAACAATGATCGCGAACTTTCACATCCATTGCTGAAGCAAAACCAGGCAAAACATCTTCGGTAATAAATTCCCCTTCATTAAACTTTGAACCGGGATCAAAGCGATAAATTCCAACTCTATCTGCATTTAAAATCCGTCGCAGTTCTGTCGTTGTAGTGCGAAAAATTGTATCTAAATCGAGAGATTGTCGAATCTTAGCAACCACCTCAAACAGTATCCGCTGCTGCTCGGCGGCTTGCTGCAAATCAACTGCTTGCTGCCGCGTTTGAGCGAGCAAATCGGCTTGTTCTAGGGCGATACTGAGCTGAGCGGAAACTTGAGTAGCAAACTGAATTTCGGAAGATTCCCAGTTGCGGGGAGCCGAACACTGGTGCACGCACAGCAACCCCCAAAGGTCATTGCCTTTGATCACCGGTGCAACTAAAGTAGCTTTGACCTGAAATTGCTCCAAAATTTCCCGAAAGCAATCTGGCAGTCCGGCTTCTCTGATGTCGGACATGGCGTGAACTCGCCCCTGAGAGTAGAGATTGGCGTAGCTTTCTCCAAAGCAGTGATCGTGTACTTTGACAGCCATTGCTGACAGAAAATCTGGCAAAACATCTTCGGCAACAAATTCGCCATCGTTAAATTCAGATGCGAGATCGAAGCGGTAAACTGCAACGCGATCGGCATTTAAAGCCTGCCGCACTTCCTGGGACATCGTGCTAAAAATCCTGTTCAAGTCCAGGGATTCTCGCATTTTTGCCACGACTTCAAACAGCACTCGCTGTTGTTGGGTCAACTGCTGTAGTTGAGCTGTGCGCTCTTGAACTTGATTTTCTAAATTAGTGTTAAGTGCTTCTATTTGTTGATCGAGTTGATAGTGGTTAATTGCCTGAGAAAAGTGGCTGCCCAAAGTTTGTACTAACTCAATTTCTTCAGCCTTCCATTCGCGAACTTGAGCAGTTTTTGATTCTTTCCATGCTTCAAAAGATATCCGTGATTGGGCGAGCCGCCCGTCGCTATCCAATTGTCCAGCCCAGAGAGTTTCGG